>JAYUZO010000131.1:0-7385 GCA_043751715.1 Rhodobacterales bacterium
GGTGTGACAATATCCAGCGGCAGCATGTCGGCAGGTGCTGTCAGCACATGCAGCTTGTCATTGAATGTCAGCATCGCCTGCAAAAAGCTGTCGCTGTCGGCAGCTTCGGTATCTGAATACAGCTCAAACACCGCCTCACGCCGGGGCAGATCAAGGTAGGTGGCGGCTGATCCATACTGAAAATCGAAATCCAGCAGGCAGACGCGCGGGCCATCCTTTGGCGCAGACGTGGCCAGTTCCCATGCAAGGTTGGCGGCAAAGGTCGACGCGCCCGTACCACCGGCAAGCCCGTGCACCGGCAAGACCACACCATCGCGGTCACCCTTGGCCTTGAACGTCGGCACAGCAATCTGGTCATCACTGTCAACGCGCGCTGCGGCCACCGGGGCAGGGGCGGCCTTTGCGGCATTACGCATGCGTTCGATGGATTCGTGCAATGCACCATCTGGCAGCGGGTAGGGCACAAAATCATCACCGCCCAAACGCAGCAGCTGATGCAGCGCAATCGGGCTGACCTGATCGGCAATCAGGATCACGCGAATGTTCTTGGCTTTGGCGGCCTGAATGATTGCCGTGATCCGTGACAGATCACCTTCATCATCCTGATTGACCGCAATCGCCACGAATTCCAGCGTTTCTGCATCGGGCTGGTCAAAGAACACAAGCGCGTCGTCAAAACCCAGATCGCCCCAGCTTTCGCCAAGCTCACGCTCCATATCGTCGATCAGCAGTTCAAAGTTCTGCACATCGCGCGAAATCGTGCAGGCCACGATCGGCGCGGGTTCGGGATGAAGTGTTGCTACGCTCGTCATTGCCATACTCGCCCTTTTCCAACGCGGCTGGCACTGTGTGGCGGGTGCATAACCCCGTTTGTTCCACATACACACCAGCCCCGTGCACGGTCAAAATGACCGCGCGACTGTTCCCATTGCAGGGAAGATGCTGGGAAATGGTGGCAGGAATTGGGCTAAAAGATCGTTATTCTTAGATTTATTGCATTCTGGAAACAAAAAGGCCCGCGCAGGTGGCGGGCCTTTTGCTGTTTGTTGTCCTGCCTTGCGCGCTATTGGCCCGGATTGACCTGTGTTTCGATCTGCGTCGGCGGCGTATGGGGCCGGGTGCCGCTTTCCACATATTCGCGGAAGATCACCTCGGCGTACTTGCCGTTCAGCAGGGTCGGATGGCCGCGCACAAAGCCGCGCACCTCGGTAACCGTGCGGCGGTTGCGCATTTCCGGGTCTTGGGTTTGCACCACCGGCTGCGTTTCACCAAGCGATGCCACCGCCTCCAGCCGCGATGTGCTGATGCCCTTGGTTGCAAAATAGGCCACAACCGCCTGCGCGCGGCGCAAGCCAAGCGACCGGTTATAGGCATCTGACCCTACCAGATCGGTATGGCCATACACGCGGAACCGGATTTCCGGGAACTGGCTGATCCAGGTCGCCTGTTTGTTCAGGATCGCACGCGATTCTGCCGTCAGCGCCGCCGAGTTGAACTCGAACGTGATCGTGCTGGGCACTTCGGCCGCAAAACGATCGGCCAACGCCGATGTGGCCGAAATCTCACCGCTTTGCAGCATGGTGTTGTTCATCGTGGCATTGCCAAAGGTGCCATTGTCGATGCCCATCGACACTTCGTTATCAATGTTCCCGCAGGCCGTGATCGCCAGAACGCTGACCGACAATAGAATGAAATTCCGCATCTGCCCTACTCCATCACATAGCCGTAAGAGCCGCTGAAATCCTGCCGGGCCACTTCGCCCGCAGCACCCGTCTGGCCGCCCGTGGTATTGCCGAACAGGAACAGTTCGCGTTCGGTTGGCAGGCGTACCCGGTCTGTGGGCAGGGCAAGCGCCTCGCCACGGGTCGGGGTCACCAGATGCGGCGTCACGATAATGACCAGTTCGGATTGCGACCGCTGATATTCCGATGACCGGAACAGCGCGCCGATGATCGGGATATCACCCACCCATGGTACCTGACCGTTCAGATCGCGGAAGTCATCCTGCAACAGACCGGCAATCGCAAAGCTTTCCCCATCGCGCATTTCAACGGTTGTTGATGTTTCACGCCGGCGGAAGGCGCTTACCTCGAACCCGTCGTTCACAATGCCTTGGCTGGGGTCAATGCTGGACACAGCGGCGTTGATCACCAGATTGATCGTATCGCCGTCAATCACCGTGGGCGTAAAGTTCAGCTCTACCCCGAACGGTTTGTATTCAATCGTGATCCCGTCCGAGCTGGACACCGGGATCGGGTATTCGCCACCCGCCAGGAACTTGGCCTCTTGCCCCGACAGGGCTGTCAGGTTCGGTTCAGCCAGGGTGCGGACCATGCCCTTGGATTCCAAGGCCTCCAGCAGCACGGCAAATTCTAGCGAACCGGCGGAAAACCCAAGGCTGAACGCGCCTTGCGCATCATTCGGGCTGGTGACCGTGCCATCGGAAAAGATGCCGTCCAGCCGCGATGCGTTGGACAGGATGCCCGTACCTATTGTACCGCCGACCGTATCGCTGGTCGACCGGATGCCAAGTGACGCATCCAGGCTTTTTGACACCGACCGCTGCATTTCGGCAAAGCGCACCTTCAGCATCACCTGCTGCGTGCCGCCGACCATCATCAGGTTTGACACCCGGTCAGGCGCATACCGGTTGGCCAGATCAAGCGCGCGGTCCAGCTTGGCGGTGGATGATACCGTTCCCGACAGCACGATCCCGTCATTCGCCGTGCGCACTTCAATGGTTTCGCCGGGCAGAATCTGCTGCAGGCGTTCCTTGAATTCCGCGATATCGGGTGTGACATGCACATCGACATTCGAAATCAGCTTGCCATCAGGTGACAGCAGGGTCAGCGTTGTGCGCCCCGGTGCCTTGCCCAACACATAGATCGACCGATCCGAAAGCGTTGAAATGTCAGCGATGCCGGGGTTGGCGATTGACAGTTCCGCAAAGGGAACATCGCTTTCCACCACCACGGCCCGGTTCATTGGCACGTTCAGCGCCGAAGACGGCGACCCCTGCATGACCCGAAGTGTTTCTGCCAGAATTGGAGACAGACTGGTGGAAAGCAGGGCAGCGCCCAGCAATCCCGCTGCCATAATACGTCGCATGTTCATAGTGACCTGCCCTTCTGATCACGCCCCACCGATGGGTCTTGAATGCCCATTCACAATTGGCACTGTGCCGGATTCCGTTATTTTAAGCAAGAATCAAGTGGTTGCAGCGTTATCCTTATGTGGATAACTGGCAACAGGTTGCTATCCGTGGCGGAAAGCAAAGGGCGCGACCCCCAGATACGGTGGTCGCGCCCGTGTTTTTTGCGCATCAGTTGGTGCAGGGAATCTCGGTTTCCACGGTTTCGGCGCCTTTGCGGGTGCGCACCGTGCAGATCTGTTCCTGCTGCACTTCGACAATTTCCTGTTCCTTGATGCCCAGCAGTTCCGCGCTGTTCACCTCGATCGCGCCCACTTCGGCGGTATCGTTGTTGCCCACCAAAGACAGCGTCAAACGCCCCGTGGCCTGTGCCTGTGCCAGACGACCGACCTGTTCGGGCGATACTTCCACCGTCACCGTGCGCGCAATTTCGGCCGCTGTGGCGCGTTCGCTGGTCGCCTGATCCACCGCAACAATCGCCACGCTGGTTTCGATCAGCTGGGTAAAGCTTTCGCCAGAACTGGAGGAAGACCCGCTCCACCACACGTCAACATTGTCGCCCGGCTGCAGAAAGCCCGACACGCCGGTCGACACATCCACGTTGATTGCAAAGGCGCGCATGCCGGCCGACAATTGCCCCGTCAAACCCGCAGGCTGGCCCGGCTCGGTGACCTTGATCGCCAGTAGCGGCTCAAACGCCTCCATCGTGCGCAGCACGTAGCGCGGCTTGTCCTCGTTTGGTGGAAAAATCTCTTCGGCGGTGCGGTAGATGGTTTCCGGCAGGAACTGTTCCTGCATCCAGACCTTCTGCACATCGTCCGCCAAAATCGGCTCACCGTATTTCTTTAGCTTGTTGACCACGAACACCTCAACCAGCGGCCCGGTCAGCGCGCGTGCCTGTTGTTCTGCCAACAATTGTGCTTCGGTCTGGGCGATATAGCCCTGTGCCAGGTAGACAGCGCCACCCGCAAGCACGACCCCGGCCGCCAAGACCAACCCGAATACCCCACGCATTCTTTCGTCCTTTTTACATACCTGCGCCCTGTGGCGCGTGATGACTTTGTTGCTGCCGCCCGCGCCCTACGGCGTGGTGGCGATATTCTGTGCTTCGGTGACCCGGTCACGGATACCGGCCGCCGCCGCCTCATACGAAGATTGCTGCAAATAGGTGAACAACGTGATGACAAGCATGCAGATGCCCGCCGTTATGACGACCCAATCAACTGTTACTGCACCGTCTTCCTGTTTCAGGAACTGCGTCACGGTCTTCATCATACTTCCGCTTCCTCTGTCCGCCCCGGTTGGTCTGGCCGGGGTGCCTGTCCATCTTATCTGCGTTCGTCTGCTTCACACTGGCCATCTCCGGACAGCGCTCTACCATGCAGGTAACGCTACAATCGTGGCCAGATTTTGTTGAATTGCTGACCTTTTCTGATTTTACACCAATATGTTCCCAGGAAATTTCACGCTTGTGGCCCGGCCGTCTGCACAACTCTGAAAACGTCAAAGCCCGCACATCCTGCGATGCACGGGCTCTGCCAAGGCGCTTGGCCTGATGATCCGGATTATGGCGTGGTGTTGCCAAAGTTACCGGCAGCTGCCGAATCGAGGTTGGTGTCGATCGATGTTGCAGCGGCTTCGATGCCGGGGCGGATCGTTTGCATCACGACCAGGCCGAGGCCAACGATTGCAGCGGTCAGCACGACCCAGTCAACCGTTACGGCGCCGTCTTCGTCTTTTGCGAAATGCTTGAAGATGTTCAGAAGTTTCATAGTGGGTTCCTTGGGTTTGAATTGATGGCAGCCAATTCGCCGACCGGATGTTTCACATTTGAATCACACGTCCGACTTTTTCTTATCACGCCCCTAAGAAAACCTTTTTTCGTGGCACGACTGTGTCGTGCGAAAGGCATTTTAGGGAATCCGAAGAATTTCTATGCAGCCCTTTGTGCGCATATGAAGGGCGAGTGGGGCATCGCATGGCCCTGACGCACGAAAGACGGCCCGAACGCCTAAGCCGTCACACAATTGGAAAGTCCGCGCATCTTGCGATGCACGGACTTTGCCAAAGCTATCAGCTTGGACACCCAGATTATGGGGTGGTGTTGCCGAAGTTGCCAGCAGCAGCCGAATCCAGGTTTGCGTCGATGGCGGTTGCAGCGCCCTGGATGCCGGGGCGGATCGTCTGCATGACAACCAGGCCCAAACCCACGATTGCAGCGGTCAGCACGACCCAGTCAACCGTTACAGCGCCGTCTTCGTCTTTTGCGAAATGCTTGAAGATGTTCAGGAGTTTCATAGTGGTAGTCCCTTTCCCAGGAGTTGCTCAGTTTTGCTTCACCGTTCCGCGTCGTCTTGTCTCGGCCTCTGTTCCGATCAATCTTCGTTCCGGCTTGAGTGCATATGGCCCCCCAAACGTGGCTGCAGTTTGGTGGAACCGGGACATTTTCTGTTCATTCATAGAATCTTTCAGATTTCACCTAACCTGATGAAAATGCGTATTTAATTTTTTACTGATCGGTGAATCAACGGTTAATCGGGCGTGTCTTTCAGGCCGAATCCGGCAAGTTTGTGGCATTCAGGGCCAAAATCACTGGCCGAAACGCCGTTTCTTTGCGACCTTCGCACCCAAGAGCAAAAACAAAAGACGGGCAACCGCACCATGCGGATTTCAGCAGGACTCATCACCATCGGGCTTATGCTTGCGGGGCCATCAGCCCTACGGGCGGAAATTGTGTTGCAGGGTGGGGGGATCAGGTTTGTCAAACCGCCCGCTGCGGGTGCAACATCGCGCATCACCGTGCAGATCGACCCGGAAGAACAGGCGCGCGTGCTGGCGGCGTTGCCATCTGCCGAACCCTACAATGCGCCGCCCGAGGCAGAAGGTGGCGCTGCACCGCTGGCCCCATCGGGACCGGTGGCGCATACCTATGGCTGGTTCTGGGATGCCATTCCCACCGCACAGGATGCCGCCGCAGACCGGTTCCCCAATGCACTGGCAGCACTGTCACAGGGGCCGGGGGGTACGCAGGTGGGCGCGCCGCGCCTGCAGGCGATGCAGGAAATTGCAGATGCGTACGGCACCGAGATTTTGCAGGCGACGGTGGGCACCAACGTGTCGCCAGCATTGGTGCTGGCAGTGATCGGCATTGAAAGCGCGGGCAAACCGAGTGCGCTAAGCCATGCAGGCGCGCAGGGGCTGATGCAGCTGATCCCGGCTACGGCGGAACGCTTTGGCGTGACAGACAGCACGGATCCTGCGCAGAACATCAAGGGCGGGGTGGCCTATCTGGACTGGCTGCTAAACGAATTTGACCGCGATCCGCTGATGGTGCTGGCGGCCTATAATGCGGGCGAGGGCGCGGTGAAGGCGAATGGCGGCATCCCGCCCTATCCGGAAACGCGCGACTATGTGCCAAAGGTGCTGGCGGCGTGGCAGGTGGCATCGGGGCTGTGCCTGACGCCGCCCGAACTGGTGACAGACCCTTGCGTGTTCAAGGTGATTGCGACGGGTGGCTAATACGCGCGGCTGATCAGCTGTCGGGCATCTGCAGGGCAATCAGCCGACCGCCCTTTTGATAGCGCACTTCGGTCGCGGTGATGGCCGCCACCACGCCGCCATCAATACGGTCACCCACCTCAACGCGTTTGTAGCGCCCGTTGGATTGGCGGATCAGTGCATAGCGGTTGGATTGCGTGCCATAAACCCCGATCAGATTGATGCGCGACAGGTTCAACGCATTCACGAACGTGGCACGGTCGGCCACTGACCCGCTGGTGGGTGCAGCTGATACAGGGGCCTCAACCTCGGGCTCGGGTTCTTGTTCGGGGGTGGCTGCGGCCACCTGTTCGGGCGCGGGTTCGGGTTCCGGTTCCGGTTCGGGTTCCGGTTCGGGTGCAGGCGCGCGGGTGGCGGCCTTTAGTGCGGCGGCCACGGCGCGTTCCATATCGCGCGGGCGCGGCGCCGGGATGCGCGATACCGAAACGGCCAACCGGCTGCCTGACGGTGTGGTGGGTTCTGCTGCAGCCAGATCAAGGATAATCGCCTCTGCCGCTGTGCCTGCAGCGGCAGAGGCAGCGGCCAACGATGCAGCATCGCTGGCGCGCGCGGGGTCTGGCACGGCATTGGCGGCCACAATCGCTGCCGGGCGCGGCAGCGGGCGTGGGCTGCTGGCCAGCACCGCGCCACCTGATTGCAGGGCTGCGTCATCATCAGCACCGGGCGGCACCAGACC
>JAYUZO010000132.1:0-4862 GCA_043751715.1 Rhodobacterales bacterium
GGCGTTGACCTCGGGCGTAAAGGCGCGCCGCAATTGGCCCAGCATATAGGTTGACAGCGTATCCTGCCCGCCGGATTTGACAAATTCCGTAATCACCACGTCATCAAGGCTGATCACGAACGCCAGCATCGCGCCTGCCATGATGCCGGGGGCCAGTAGTGGCAGGGTGACATGGCGGAATGTCTGCCAGTGGCTGGCATACAGATCACCCGCCGCCGTTTCCAGTGACAGGTCCATCCCCTCCAGCCGGGCGCGGATCGGCAGATAGGCGAATGGCGTGCAGAATGCGGCATGCGATAGGATGAGGTAGGCAAGGCCCTGATACCCCGTGGCGGTCTTGATGACGCCAAACACGATCAGCAGGGCGACGGCGGTGACGATTTCTGGCACCATCAGCGGTTGGTTGATGACAACATAGATAAAGGTCTGTCCCCGGTAAGCCTTGCGCCGGGTGGTGCCCAAGGCGGCCATGGTGGCGACGATGGTGGCAAGGCCTGCGGCAGATATCGCGATGATCAGCGAATTGGCCGTGGCGGCTTTGACGGCATCATTTTCCCACGCCTTTGCATACCACTGCCACGAAAACCCGCCCCAGTCAGATATCGAATTGCTGGCGTTAAAGCTGTAGGTCACCAGCGTGATGATCGGCAGATACAGCAGCACAAAAGCACCGATGGCGATGGTGGCAAAGCCGGGCAGGCGGCTGGCACTGAATGCGCGGTCAGCCATGCTGCGCACCTTTGGATGAGGCGCGCACATAAAACAGCAGGGCCACCATCACGATCACCAGCAGGGTCACGGAAAGCGCCGCGCCCAGCGGCCAGTTGCGGCCTTGGGTGAACTGCAATTCGATGAAATTGCCGATCATCATGTTCTTGCCCCCACCAAGGATGCGCGGCGTGACGTAAGCGCCCAAGGAGGGCACGAACACAAGGATCGACCCCGCCACAATGCCGGGCCGGGTGATGGGCAGGATGATGCGGCGCAACACCTGCCAGCGGCTGGCGTAAAGGTCGTAACCGGCCTCGAGCAGGCGCATATCGAACCGGTCAATCGCGGCAAACAGGGGCAGGACCATCAGGGGCAGGTAGACATAGGCCATGCCGATCAGCACGGCCGTATCGGTATAAATGATGCGCAGGGGTTCGGTGATGATGCCCATGCCGATCAGGGCGGAATTGAGCACACCGTCGTTACGAATGACCTCATTTATGGCGAACGTGCGGATCAGAAGGTTGGTCCAGAACGGAATGGTGATCAGGAACAGCCACATCGCGCGGGATTTGGCGGGCCGTGTGGCAATGAACCATGCGGTAGGAAAGCCCACCAGAAAGGTCAGAATGGTGGTGGTCAGCGACAGCCAGACTGACCGCCAGAAAATCGTCAGGTGGGCATCGGCAAGGCCGAGCGTGCCGTCAAAGATATCGCGGGTGAACAGAATGCCCACCCAGCCACCCCAGCTGAAATCCCACACGACATTGCCATATTCGCCGGGTGTCAGAAACGCATAGACAAACATCACCAGCAGCGGGCCGGATGCCGCTAGAAACAGCAGCAGTAAGGCGGGCGCAGACAAAAGCCAGCCGTTGCGGGCGCTTGCGGCAGATTGGCGGGCTTCGGCGTCCATCAATCCTCCAGCACTTGCAGCGCTGCGGGGGCAAAGCGGATGCCCACCTGCTGCCCGGTGGCAAGGCCTGCATCCCCTGTGGCCGGGCTTTGCAGGCGGGCCACGACCTCGGTGCCATCTGCCAGTTGCACATGGCAATGCGTATCGGTGCCGAAATACACAAGGTTGGTAATTGTGGCAGGGATTGCATCATCACCGGGGGCCCCAAGGCGCACTTGTTCGGGGCGGATGGTGGCGGTCACCTGTCGCCCCCTGTCAGACGCAGCCCCGGCAAATTCCACGATCCGCCCTGAGGCCAGTTGCAAACTGTCGCCCAGATGCGTGGCGGGCAGAAAGTTCGTCTCGCCGATGAAACTGGCGACAAAGCGGTTCACCGGCTGCGTATAAATCGCACGCGGCGGGCCGACCTGTTGCAGTTTGCCCGCACTCATCACGCCAATGCGGTCGCTCATCGTCAGGGCTTCTTCCTGATCGTGGGTCACGAAAACAAAGGTGATGCCGGTTTCGGTTTGCAACCGCTTGAGTTCAATCTGCATTTCCTTGCGCAGCTTCAGATCAAGCGCTGACAGCGGTTCATCCAGCAGCAGCACCTTGGGCTGCGGTGCCAGCGCGCGGGCCAGTGCCACGCGCTGTTGCTGGCCCCCCGAAAGCTGGCTGGTGCGGCGGTTGGCCAAAGCCTCGAGTTTCACCAGTGCCAGCATGCGGTCGGTGGTGGCGGTGATTTCGGCTTTGGGGCGGCCCTGCATCAGCAGGCCAAAGCCGATGTTTTCGGCCACAGTCAGATGCGGAAATAGGGCATAGCTTTGGAACACCGTATTCACTGGGCGGCGGTTCGGCGGCAGGGCGGTGATATCCTGCCCGTTCAGCAAAATGGCCCCGGATGTGGGCACATCAAAGCCTGCGATCATGCGCAAAAGCGTGGTCTTGCCGCAGCCCGACGGGCCGAGCAGGGTAAAGAACTCACCACGCCGGATATCAACCGACACATGATCAAGCGCGTTGACGGCATGGCTGCCCTGACCAAAGGTCTTGACGATATCGCGGGCCGCAACGGCGGTGGTGTCGGTCAAAGGTCGCATCCCCCAGGCATTTGATCATATCTGGGGGCGATTCCGTACGCTTTGCAAGCGTTGTTTCGGTCACTCAACCCCTAGGGGCGCGCGGCGGGCAGCCCATGGGGCGGCCTGTTCAATTTCTGCGCACAGCGCGATCAGCGTGGCATCATCGCCAAAGCTGGCTGCAAGGTGAATGCCGATGGGCAGCCCTGCGGCGGACATGGCCAAAGGCAATGATGCGGCGGGCTGGCCCGATGCGTTAAAGGCAGCGCAAAATGGCGAATAGGCGAAAATGCCGGCAGGGCCGATGCGGTAGGACAGGTAATCTTCGGTTGTGTGGTTGAAACGGCCGATTTTGGCGGGCGGTTCGGCCATGGTGGCCGACAGCAGGATATCATGGCCAGCACCGGTTTCGGGGGTGAAAAACGCAGCCATCTGGCGGCCAAAGGCATGGATTTCCCCCACGGCCTGCAGATAGCGGGTGGGCGGCAGGGTGGCCGCATAGGCGAATGCGCCGCGCCCCACCCCTTCGATTTCGTCAGGCGTGGGTGCGCGGCCCCCGGTGCCTGACATGATCGACAAGGCCGTGCCGATGGCTACGATATCGGTCCAGGCGTGCATCATCATGGTGATGTCGGCGGCAGGGCGCGCGGGTGTTACGTGGTGGCCCAGGGATTCGAGCAATCGCGCGGCGTCCAGCACGGCGGCGCGCACCTGGGGGTCAATGGCTGTGCCGGTAAAAGTGGTGTCGCACAGGGCCACGCGCAGGCGGCGGGGCGGGCGCGCAATGGCGGCGCTGTGGGTGATGGGCATGTGCGGGGCGGCATAGGGCGCGCCCGGATCAGCGCCCATGCAGGCATCCAGCATGGTGGCGGTATCGCGCACGGATTTGGTCAGGAACCCGTCAATCGACATGCCCGCCCAGCCCTCACCGGCAAAAGGCCCGTCCGGCAGGCGGGCGCGGGTAGGTTTATAGCCGAGCAGGCCGCAATTGCTGGCCGGAATGCGCACGGAACCACCGCCATCAGACCCATGGGCAAAGGGCACGATACCTGCGGCCACAGCAGCCCCCGCCCCACCGGATGATCCGCCGGGGGTATGATCAAGATGCCATGGGTTGCGCGTGGGTGCGCCGTATATGGCGGATTCGGTGGCGGCCCCGATGCCGCCTTCTGGGCTGGTGGTGCGCCCGAACGTGACCACGCCGGTGGCGCGAATGCGGGCATAAATGGCGCTGTCCTGCGTGTAGCGGGTGTTGGCGAACAGGCGTGATCCGTTGTGCGATGGGAAATCCACCGCCTCGCACCCCAGATCCTTGAGCAGGAATGGCACGCCCCTGAACGGCCCCTTTGGCAGGCCAGCCGCGATGGCTGCGCGCGCGACGCCTTCCTGCATCTGCACTACGGCATTGATCGCGGGGTTCAGCCGCGCGGTGGCGGCAAGGGCCATATCCAGAAGGTCGGTTGGCGTGACATCGCCCTTGGCCAACATGGCGGCAAGCGCTGTGGCATCATGGCTGGCAAGTAGGTTGGTCATCTGGTTCCCCGGTTGGCGTCGTGATGAGAGGGGGGATTGCGGGGTTTGTCCAGCTTTGTGCCCTGTGGCTGGCCGGGGCCGGGGCCGGGGGTGCTGGATATTTGGGCCAGTATGAATGCGGGGCGTCAGATCAGGGCAAGGGCGAGGGCGGTCAGATAGCTGGCAAAAGTCGCGATGATGCCGATAACGCGGGCGACAATGATACGGGGGAAATGTGCAAGACCTATGCCATGGGTGATGCGGCCGATCACCAGAAGCGCGCCTGCGATGTGCACGCCCAGGCCCGCAGGCCCGGCAAGTTCCGCCATCAGCAGCAGGATCAACCCAAGGGGTGCATATTCAGCGCAATTGCCGTGGGCGCGCATCAGGCGCAGCAGGGTTTTGTCACCCTGATCGCCAAAGGCCACGCGCGCTGCGCCGGTGGCGGATCACCCGGACGGAAAGGTACATGAACAGGATCACGGTGGGGGCCGCGTAAAGCGGGGTGATCAGCGCCATTCTGCCGGTACCGGATCGGCCATGAAAATCTGGTCAAATGGCGTATCGCCAAAGGCACCCGACGCAAACATGACGCGGCTGGTATCGTTGCCCCACATCTTTCCATCCGGGGCAAACAGGCTCCAATCGCTGATCTGGAAGGTGGT
>JAYUZO010000133.1:0-50091 GCA_043751715.1 Rhodobacterales bacterium
CGGCACCCCATGAACATACGCCGGGCATAGAAATTGCGGCTGCCGTCTTCGTCAAACGGTGACAGGATGATGTTTTGTTCGCGGTAGATCGCACCCGCAGGCACCAGCACCGTATTGCGCGAATGTTTCAGCAGATGGTCGGCGATGGGGAATGAGTTGGTGAACACCTGCAGGCGTTTTGCGGTGAGAGGATGCACCATCTGAAACGTCGTTGTGCCACCGTTGATGATGATTGCTTCGCCATCACCACACAAATCAACGGCCGCCCGCGCTATCGCCCGCTTTTCGTTCAGGCGGATGCCCTCGTTCACGCTGAACGGTCGCGCGTTGATGCCTACGTATTGCGTGGTCGTTATGCTTTCGGCCCCGCCGCGCACCCGCCGCAGTTTGTTGCGGACATGCAGGGTTGCAATATCACGGCGGATGGTCGCCTCGGACGCATCTGTCAGCGCAACCAGATCACCCACGGTCACCACAGGGCGGCCCTCGATGGCAGACAGGATAATCCGGTGGCGTTCAGATTCGTGCATGGTGGCCCCCTAACATGTTAGGCACATTCATATCGCGCAATGTCAATCATTTTCAGTCACAATTTGCACTTCTGCACTGCAGCATGATTGGATATGATCAAAAATGACCGAAAATGTGCAGAATGCCGGCCGACCCAATCATGGGCCGCGGCCTTGGACAGGCTGTTCAACGACAAGTGCTTGCAGTAGCCCTGTGGCCATGTTGTTCAGAAGGCGACCAGACCATGAAACCATTATCAGCCATCCCTGACCATGCCCGCTATGATGTTGTCATCATCGGGGGGGCCATGATGGGGTCAGCGACGGCGTGGTTTCTGACCCGTTTGGGGTTTCAGGGCCGCATTCTGGTGGTGGAGCGTGATCCGACCTATGCACGCGCCGCCACGATGCTTTCGCATTCCTGCATCCGGCAGCAGTTTTCGCATGTGCTGAATGTGCAGATTTCGCAGTTTGGCGCAGACTTTGTGCAGAATATTCGTGCGCATATGGGGGACGATGCGCGCATTCCTGACCTGCGCATCAATAACTTTGGCTACCTTTATCTGGCCGACAATGCCGCCTTTGCGCAAACGCTGCGCGAAAATCAGGCGCTTCAGGCCGCGGCAGGGGCGGGCACGCAAATTCTGACGGCGGATGATATTCGCGCGGCCTACCCGTTCATGCAGGTGGATGACATTCTGCTGGGTAGTCTGAACCGCAAGGATGAAGGGTCTTTTGACGGAACGACAGTGTTTGAACGGTTCCGCCGCTGTGCACGCGAAGCCGGGGTGGACTATGTGACGAATGAGGTGACGGGCATCACCCTGAACGCGGCAGGCACCCTGGTTGACAGTGTCACGCTGGCCTCTGGTGAACGGATTTCTGCCGGAACGGTGGTGAACGCGGCAGGCACGCGGGGCATTGATATTGCGGCCATGGTGGGCACGCATTTGCCGATTGAGCCGCGCAAACGCCTGAACTGGATCATTCAGGCTGAAACGCCGCTGGACCGGCCCCTTCCCCTGACGATTGACCCGACAGGTGTGCATTTGCACGAAAATGGCGGCGGCACCTACATGGTGGGCGGGCACAGTGATGATGATCCGGCGGTGGATCATGATGATTTCGCCATGGACCATGCCCTGTGGGAAAGCCACATCTGGCCGGTCATCGCCACGCGCATTCCGCAGTTTGAAGCGGTCAAGGTCACCAGCGAATGGGTGGGTCTGTACGATTTCAACCTGCTGGATCAGAACGCCATTGTAGGCCCGCACCCGACGATCCCGAATTTCATGTTCATGAACGGGTTTTCTGGCCATGGGTTGCAGCAGGCCCCGGCCATGGGGCGCGGCATGGCGGAATGGATCATGCACGGCGGTTATCGCAGCCTTGATCTATCACCCTTGCACTTTGACCGGGTGGCGGCAGGCAAGGGCATTCTGGAAAAAGCGATCATCTGAAATGAAAAGGGGGGTGTGATGCCCCCCTCCCCGGTCTTAGAACCCGTAGACAAGTGACAGGCCGACCTTGTTGTCGGTCCGGATGGCCCGGCTGTCATTGTATTCGGTCAGATAGCTGACGCGGGTTGAAAACGCGTCTGACATCTTGAAGTTCACGCCCAGATCGTTGTTCACGCGCAGGGCGCTGTCTGATTTCAGCACGTCGGTATCGTTCGTCGCAAAGATGTTCTCGTTGAACTGGTAAAAGAACCGCGACGACGCGATATAGCCGGTTTCCGTATCACTGTTGCCAACACCATCCTTCAGGTAGCTGACGCCGATACCGGCCTGCACCCGCCACGTCATCTGCGGCGTGTTCACAATGCGGTAACCCGGACCCACGCCGATAAAGGCATCAGTTGCCACGTCGGTTGCAAGGCTGGCCAGACCATCAGATTCAATGCGGCCCAGTGCGAACGCATAAAACTGATCGTTGAAGTAGTAGTTCAGGTCATACACCCCGAACACATCTTCCTTGGTCTTCACGCCGTTATCATCGGCAAAGTCCAGCGCCGCGCCAAATGTCTGCACAACCGGACCTTGGGCAAAGCGCAACCGCGCACCAGCCGAAAATTCCTGCGATTCATTGTTGCCGGTCTTGCCCGTGTAGGTCACCGATGCCGAACCCGAAAGGCCGGGGCGGTATTCCGGGTTGCCAAAGCGCGATGCATCTTCGCTGCGCTCAAAATCATCCTGCACAGTTTCTTCGATGTCATCCAGCCGGTCATTCAGGCCGGTCACACCGGTGATTTCCGATTGTGCCAGCATGGGGGTTGCGGCTAACAGACCGCCGACTGCGGCAATGCCTGCCGCGTTCACAAAACGATTCATGATCTTTCCTTTTCAGCACGCGCGCCTTGCGGCGCAGGGAGGGGAGACGACAGTATTTCCGCCTCGTGCCGGGAAAACGCCGCCATCTGCACAGCGTTCCGAAACGTGGTGCTGACTGCCAGCACTGTTGCGCCAAGTGCGCAATTTTAGGGAAAAACGGCCGAATGCAGTGACCGGCGGATCTTTGTGAAACGGCACGGAACCGATCCGCGCCCGATGCGTTGGAAACCAAATGCGCCGCAGCGGCGCTCTGGCCCAAACGCAGGCATCCCGCATGAAACTTGGAACACCTGCCCCGACACCTGCCCCGACAGATGTCGCTTCTGAAACGCTGACACGCCGCATTCATGCCACTACACTGGTGACAATCCTGATCGTGGGTGTGCTGCTGAATGTGGGGCGCGAGGTGTTTTTGCCGCTTGCCGTGGCCACCCTGATTACCTTTGCCCTATCGCCCGCAGTGGCCCGTATCCGCGCCACTGGCCTGCCGCAAATCGCATCGGTTCTTGTGGTCGTGACGTTAGCCTTTGCGGTGATCGGCCTGTTCTTCTTTGTGGTGGCGTCGCAATTTGCGCTGCTTGCTGCCGAACTGCCCACCTTTCAGGCCAACATCATGGCCAAGCTGGAGCGGTTGCAAACCGCGGGTGACGGGTCAAACCTGCTGAGCCGTATCGCGGACATGCTGACCCGCATCAGCACCGAGGTCAGCGCCGCAATGTCAACCGCCACGGCGGTCAATACAAACGGCAGCGGCCCGATGATGGTCGAGGTGGTCAATGACCAGAACCCGTTGCAAGCCCTGCTTGCGGTGGTGCTGTCGATGGTCAGCCCGATTGCGACGGCGGGTCTGGTGATCATTGTTGTCATCTTCATGCTGCTGGAACGCGAAGATCTGCGTGACCGTTTCATCCGGCTGGTAGGATCGAATGATCTGCACCGCACCACCGAAATGCTGCACGATGCCGGATCGCGCGTTGCGACTTATTTGCTGATTCAGCTTTTGGTGAACGTCGTCTATGCCGTGCCAATTGGCCTTGGCTTATGGCTGATCGGGGTGCCCAACCCGCTGCTGTGGGCACTGCTGACACTGGTTCTGCGGTTCGTGCCCTATATCGGTTCGGCCTTGTCAGCGATATTTCCCGTTGCACTGGCCTTTGCCGTATCGCCCGACTGGTCGATGGTGCTGTGGACTGTGGCCCTGTTTGTTCTGGTGGAACTTGTCACGTCAAACCTTATCGAACCCTGGCTGTACGGATCGCGCACCGGGCTTTCACCACTGGCCGTGATCGTGTCTGCCATCATCTGGGCGTTCATCTGGGGGCCGCTTGGCCTGATCCTGTCCACGCCGTTGACCGTGTGCCTTGTGGTGCTTGGCCGCTATCTGCCGCAGTTTGAGGTGTTCGACATCATCTTTGGCGATGAGCCCGTGCTGGCCCCGCATGCGCGGCTGTATCAACGGCTGCTGGCGGGGGATGTGGTTGAATCTGCGGCCCGTGCCGAAGATGAACTGGAAGAGGTGTACGTCGCCGATTTCCACAGCGATGTTGGCATTCCTGCCCTGCTGCTGGCGCAGAATGATTTTGACCGTGGCGTGCTTAATCAGGCGCAATCGGTGACCGTGGCAAACACGACCGCCGCCCTGATCGCCGCCATAGAACCTGCCATCGAAGATGAGATTGCCGCACTGACCGTCAATGATGATGTGCAATCGGGTGCGCTGCTTGCCCCGGCATTTGACGGGATCAGCGTGTTTGTGGCGGGCGGTCGCGGACGGCTTGATGATGCGTCGTCTGCCATGCTGGGGCAGGCGTTCCGCGCCGAAGGTGCTGATGCGCAGATGATCGCAAGGCTTGATCTTGGTGTGGGTAAGGCCCTGTCCCCGTCTGAAAGTGCACCGTCACAACGCCGCTGCCTGATCTTGTGCTATCTTGATCCACAGCCCCCGCGTGGTGGACTGCTGATTATTCGCAGGCTCAAGCGCGCTGATCCGGCCCTGCGCGTGGGCGTGGTGTTCTGGGATATGCCGCAATCGCTGCTTGACAGCATGGAAATCACTGTTCCGGCCCTGCGCGTTGGCGCACCGGCCACAGCCTTGGCGATGGAAATCGGTGCTGATTTTGTGGTGCGCACAATCACTGAGGCGATCACAGCCGCCGCGACGCATGAGGCAGCCAAGCCGCTGACCACAGCCACCGGCAAAAAGCCGCGCGCGAAACAACGCACATCCGGTTTGCGCGCCGTAGGGTGATGCGGCCAGACCCATGCGCCATCTGCTGTGATGGAACCACAGTGCGGCGCGTGCGTTAGCAGGGCAATGGTTTCAAAATCCAAAAAGGAACGCCCCATGCAAACAGATAGTCCGGCACGCGCCGTGACTGCTGATATGGCGGGCTTTGACCGCCACGCCGCATTGGCAGCGCTGTATGATCGCAATATCGACATGAACAGGGGTTTTGCGACCATGGTCGAAAAAGCAGACCCTGCTTTCCGTGATACGGCCGAACGTTTTCGCGCCTTGCATGCGCGCCATGCGGATATGCTTGCGCGGCTTCTGTCTGACCTTGGCGTAGACGCCAGCCCCGATGGCACATTGATGGGCGCGGTCCACAAGGCCGTGATTTCCGTCCGCGCGTTTTTTGATGACATCGACCAAGACGTGATGGACCAGATCCGCACCGGCGAAGCGTCACTGATGCAGGCCTATGATGACGCGATCGTTGAAAGCACTTCACATGGATTCATGTCCACGCTGCAAACGATGCAGGCCGACGTGCAGGCCGAACTGACGGCAACGCAGCACCTTGGCTGATACCCACCCTTTGTTGAAAACCGAAAAGGAATACGCCCATGTCAACGACTGACCTCAAGCAAAAGATTGCCGATACTGCCGATCAAGCCAAAGCCGCCGCTGTGACGGCGATGGATGCAGCAAAGGAAGCGGGCCGCACGGCACGCGACGAGGTGGCCGGCCGCGCCAGTGAAACGCTGGATACCGCGCGTGATATGGCCGCTGTCGGCGCGGATGTTGCCCGCGATACGCTGGTGGGTACCGGTGACCGGATAGCCAAATCGCTGCACGATCAGGGTGATGCGGCAGCCGGTGTGCAGGGCCGCATCCTGACGGGCATTGCAGATGGTGTGGCGCGGGCATCAGACAGCCTGCGCGGCCAGACCGTGGGTGATCTTGTGGCATCGGCACAGGATTACGCGCGCCGTCACCCCGGCGCGTTCGCGGCAGGCGCTGCCGTTGCGGGGTTCGCATTGGCGCGGTTCCTGCGGTCATCCAGCCGGGCCTCTGCTTCGGCTGCGCGGGCGGTTGAGGAAACCAGCCGGATTTACCACAACGCGGCCCGCAACAGTGTGGACACGCTGGGCGCGGGCAAGCGGCCATGAACGCGCAGCGCCATCCTGAACAGGCTCCGGGTGGCCTGATGGCCGACATGCTGACAGGGGTGATGCGGCTGGTGCAGGGCGAAATCGCCTTGCTGCGCGCCGAAACCCGCCAAAGGGTGCAATCGGCGCAGACGGCGTTGATCCTGGTTCTGGTGGCCGTTGTTCTGGGTATAACCGGCCTGAACGTGCTTGCCGGTGCAGCGGTGACGGCGGTGGTGGCCACGGGGCTTGCCCCGCATTGGGCAACGCTGGTTGTGGGCGCGGTGCTGGCGCTGGCTGCATTCATCGCGGCGCGCGCGGCACTGGCTGCCGTGCACAGCGCCACCACCGGCCCCGTGCGCACAGCGCAATCTGTGGCGCGTGATGTTGAAACCCTTCAATCCATGGTGAAACCCAATGCAACAGCATGATCGCTTTTCGGGGGATCCGGTGCAGATCGAGGCAGACCTTGTGCGGGAACGTGCAGCCTTGGCCGGTACGATTGACAGTTTGCGCAGTAGCCTGACCACGGACAATCTGATGGAAGATGCGCTTGCCTTTGCCAAGGCAAAAATTGGCCCCATGACACAGGCTGTTGATGGCATGGTGCGCGGAAATCCCGTGGCGGCGGCGGTGACTGCTGCAGGCCTTGCATGGCTGTTGTTCGGGCGCAAACGCGGGCCTGCAGCAACGGGTGATGCACTGGCGGGCAGCAAATACCAGGCCATGTCCCGCTGGGAAGATGAAGGCGGGCCGGTCGCACCCTTGCCTGATGCAGATGATGCGTGGGTTGCCGTGACAGATGATCTGCACAGTCATGCCAAGGCGGCGCTTGCCGATATTGATGCCGCCGCGAGGGCCCAACTGCGCCCCGCTGCCGATCTTGCCCGTGAACGCGCCACCGTGATTGCAGCATTAGCAAAAGGGGCCACACAGGCCATGGCACGCGGGCTGGAAGGCCTGAGCGTTGAGGCGCGCGCAACCATTGTTACAGCGCGTGAGCGGGCATACGCGGCACGTACAGCCGTCACGCAAAACGGTGCTGCCCTGATCGAGGAACACCCGCTGCTGGCTGGGGCGCTTGCGCTTGCTGCGGGCGCGGCGGTTGCGCGGATGATCCCGATGACAGACACGGAACGCCGCATTCTGGGCCCCGAACGTGATCGTCTGTTTGCCGAGGCTCACCACCTGTTGCAGGCCGAACGCGCCAAGGTGCAGGGCATGGCCCCCGCTGCATGACGCCTGACAGACACGCGTGCCAAGATTAAACGGCACGCCTTTTTGGGCCAGTCGGATTATTTCACCTCACTTGGAACCCGACGGATACAGCGGCGTTTACCCAGTGATCGGTCAGCAAGATATCCCTCCTTGCTGATTGGTTCACTGCAACACTTTCCCCGTGTGCAGACTGTCTTCGCCGCCGAAAGCATCGCTCTCGGCGGCGATTTTTTCATAACAGGGGGCGTTTTTCCAACGGCTCTGGTGCTGATCCGGCAAATTCCGCAAGCGCCACCCGGTTGCTGATCTTCAGAACACCATTCGCCCAATGCGCCAGGCCCTTTGCGCGCAAGGCAGCCAGCGTCTTGTTGGTATGCACCAATGACAGCCCAAGGGCATCGGCCAGATCCTGCTGGCGGAACGCCAGCGGCACCACCCCGTTCAGTTCCAGCCCCACCGCACGCAGGCGGTGGTGAATGCGCAACAGCGCCCAGGCAATGCGCTGTGCGGCCTCTCGCTGGCCCATTACTGCCAGCGTTTCACCCAGAAAATGCTCTTCAACCGCTGCGATCCACGTCAGATCATAGGCCCGTGCTGGCTGCACCTTGAACATGTTCCACAGGTCTGACCGGTTGAAAACGCACAGCACCATGGGCGTGCTGGCCGCTACCGAATGCTTCATCTCGCCCATGATCCCGGCCTGCAACCCGATGAAATCACCCGGAAACAGAAAGTTGATCACCTGCCGCCTGCCGTCTTCCAGCGTTTTGTAGCGCGTGCCCATGCCTGACAGCACCGTGAACAGTTGCGGGCTGTTTGACCCCTCCATCAGCACGGTGCTGCCGGCGTCCACGGTCAGTTCGCCCGCCTTGAACCGCTGCATGAATTCCAGTTCGTCTTCGGTGAATTCGATGAAGTAAGTGCATTTGCGTAATGGGCATTTTGTGCATTTGACGGGCATCAATAAAACCTCTGTTGCTATGTCGTAGTTAAATGCGCGATCCGGCTTTCCGTTCCATCAGCGGTGTTCAAAGTATCGGAGAACACGCATATGACCCCCAAACCACAGCCGGCACCCGCCTTGTGCATTGTCGTCTTGCGCGAAGTGCTGATCGCGCATGACCTGTCCACAACGATTGCCGATGCGCGCCCCGATCTGACGGTGCGATGGGCGGCCACCCATGAAGAGGCGCTGTTGCACCTTGATGGCAGCAGTGCGCGCATTGCGATGGCCTTTGTCGCCCCGCCTCCGCATGGGTTTGCGTCAACGGCGCTTGCCGCACGGATTGCACAGGACGACGGGATACTGGTGTTTCTGGGCCATGATGCAGGCGATGATCCGATGGCCGAGGCGAAGGCGCAGTTCAGATCGCTGCCCTATCCGTTCGGCATTGCGGATGTGCTTGGTGTGCTTGACCTGCTGCCCATGGAATAGCCCCCGACATGTCTGCCGGGGGCCAAGTTCAGTGTCGGATGGCCAGGATCATTCCAACCGGTTGACCACTTCCTGCGCAAAGGCCGAAATCATTGCATCATAGTAAACGCGGGTGTCGGCGGGCAGGGTGGTAACATCCACACCTGCGGGGATCATCGGAATCGACTGGTTTACATCCAGGCTCAGCTCATAGGTGCGTGACCGGCGTTCATCGGTTTCGCTGCGCTGAATAACGGTGCCGACAATGCGCGTGTCTGCCAGACCCAGCGTTTCGTCAAAGCCGTTGGACAGTGACACTTCTTCGATATCCACTGTCAGATCAACACCGTCATCTGCAATCTGGGTGGTGATCCGCGCCACGATGGCGTTTTCAAGATCGTCGGCGATGCTGGTCCAATAGGCGGCGGCCTTTTCGTTGCCGATCGCCTCAAGTTCCACGCTGACATCAACCGATTTCACGGTTGGCAAATCCTGTGCAATCGCGGCGGTCGAGGTAAGAAGTGCGGCGATGATGCCTGCTGAAATGATACGGGTCATGGAATCTCCTGATCGTGGCAAAGGGGATGCGCGCATGTTGCGGCATCAACAATGGTACAACGCCGTACCGGTCTTTTGGTTCCCGGATGGCCACCACATCATGAAAAAGCCCGGCTGAAACCGGGCTTTGACTGCATAAATACTCCAATGAAATCAGGCGTTCAGCGTTTCTGTGCTGGAAAAGAACATCGCTTGCGATACGGCAGACCGGACCTGATCTTCGGAATAGGGCTTTGTGATCAGAAACGCCGGTTCGGGGCGTTCGCCGGTCAGCAGCCGTTCCGGGAACGCCGTGATAAAGATCACCGGCACCATGTCGATCATCGTCAGAATCTCATTCACCGCTTCAATGCCCGATGACCGGTCAGCCAGTTGAATATCCGCCAGAATCAGGTCGGGCTGAACGCGCTTTGCCAGCGCCACCGCCTCGGTGTGGGTGGCGGCAATGCCGGTCACCTCGTGCCCCATTTCGCGTACGATGGCGGCAATATCCATTGAGATGATCGCCTCATCTTCGATAATCATCACCCGCCCCGCCACGGACGCCTGCATTTCTGTCACAGCCGCATTCACCAGCACTGCCACCTCATCCTGACTGATAACCATGATCGTGGCGATTTCCTGCACGGTGAAACCCTCAATGGCATTCAGCAACAATGCCTCGCGTGAATTTGGCGTCAGGGCTGCCATATGGTTTTGCGCGATGGCCGAAAACCGTGTGTCAGGTTCACCCACGGGCGCGCCTGCACTGCACCAGACCAGATGGAACGCATGGAACAAGCCCACCTTGGCATCCTCATGCACGGCCAGCGCGCTTGCATCCTCCAGAATGGCCTCCAGCGTGGCGGCGGCAAAATTGTCGCCCGTGGTCTGGCTGCCGGTCAACGCGCGCGCATAGCGGCGCAGATAGGGCACGTTCGTACTGATCGCTGCAATCGGGTCATTCAGCGCTTGGGCATCCATGAATTTTTCTCCCTCGGGGTCGTTTTTTCCGGAACCAAACGCTTTGTTCCCGCGTTTGGTTCCATGCTAAGGCAGGGTAAGCAGCAAAAAAGATGAACATGCACATGTCAGACGATTCTGAAAAGTCAAAGACACAGCTGCAGATTGATGCAAATCTGAAGCGGATCTATGATGAAACACTGCAGGAAAAGATCCCTGATCGCCTGACGAACCTGTTGGAGCAGTTGCGCGCCAAGGCCAAGGCCCACACCAAACCCGGCGATGACGGACCCGCATCATGACGGATGCCGTCGTTGCTGACCCCCATCATCCCGATCCGCGTGATGAACTGGTCAATCACCTTGGGTCTTTGCGCGCCTTTGCTGTCAGTTTGACGCGGAACATGGCGGCGGCTGACGATCTTGTGCAGGACACAATTCTGAAGGCCTGGACCAACATCGAAAAATTTGCCGTCGGCACCAATCTGCAGGCGTGGCTGTTCACCATTCTGCGCAACACCTATTATTCCAACCTGCGTAAACACCGGCGCGAGGTGCCAGACCCCGAAGGTATTCACGCAGCGTCGTTGTCGGTCAAGCCCGATCATGATGGCAAACTGGCCTATCGTGATTTCGAACGCGCGTTTGACCAGTTGTCAGCTGAACACCGCGAAGTGCTGATTCTTGTGGGCGCATCGGGTTTTTCGACCGAGGAGGCGGCCGGGATGATGGGTGTTGCTGTGGGCACGGTCAAAAGCCGCACCAGCCGGGCCCGCAAGCGTTTGTCAGAACTGATGGGGCTGGCTGAAGGTGAGGATGCGTTTTCGGGTGTGGATCAGGCCAGCCTTGCGGTGATCAACCGCGCCGGGGTGCAGGCAGCATGATGGATGCCGCGACCCGGCCCATCGCATCGCGACTGGCCGTGCGCTTTGTGGTTATTCTGGCAATTGCGCTTTTGCCAGCCGGGATCATGGCCTTTGTGCAGACCAGTGCCCTTGAAAAAGAGGTGCAGGCCCGCAGTGAGGCGGCGCTTATGGGTGCGACGTTCCGGGGTGCTGCTGCTGAAACCGGCGTCATCCGCAGGGTGCGCGGCGTTGCGGCCAGTTTGGCCAGCGCCGTGCCTTATGTGCTGGATGACCCCGCCAAATGCAACGCCCTGATGCAAAGCGTTGCTGCTGCGGAACCAACGGCATCGCTTGTGGCCTTTGTGCCGCCAAGTGGCGTGATGACGTGTTCATCCGTTGGCCGCGACTATGATTTTTCCGCCAACCCGCTGTTTCAGCGCATCGTCAATGCGCAGGAACCCATGTTCATCGTCAACCCGCGCGGCCCGGTATCCGGCACGTCTGTGCTGGGTATCATTCATCCGGTATTTGATGGCGCGGGTACAAATATCGGCCATGCAGTCTTGTCCTTGCCGCACAAGGCACTTGGTGATCTTCGCCTTGCAGACATGCAGACCATTGATCCGGCGGCCGATCCGGCAAATGAAGGGCTGGTGTTCTGGACCTTTGATCGGGATGGCACGTTGCTGACGTCAAATGTTGATGTGCAAATGGCCGAAAACCAACTTCCACAGGGCAAGACGCTTAGGGATTTCGTCGGACAGGAAGGCCGCGTGTTTCAGGGCCAGTCGGTCGGCGGCCGGCCTATGACCTATGCTGTCGTGCCGATTGTGGCGGGTGAGTTGTACATCATGAGCAGCTTTTTACCGAAATCAACGGCTCTGTCGCGCCTGACCGGGGCATCGGTCTATGTGCCCACGCTTTTGATGTGGCTTGCAGGCCTGATCGCTTCGGGCTTTGCCGCCGAGATGCTGGTGACCCGCCATGTGCGCACGCTGAACCGCGCCATTGTCAGCTTTGCCCGTGGTGACCGGCGGCTACAGGTCGTGGAGTTGCACCGTGCGCCGTCAGAGCTGGATGAATTGGCATCCGCCTTTGTTGCGATGACCGACAGCATCACGCGCAGCGAGGCGGAACTGGAAGATTCGGTGCACCAGAAAGAGGTGCTGCTGCGTGAAGTGCACCACCGGGTAAAGAACAACCTGCAACTGATATCGTCGATCATGAACATCCAGATCCGCAATGCCAAAAGCGGAGAGGCCAAGGAACTGGTCAAAAACCTGCAGGAACGCATCATGTCATTGGCCACGGTGCACCGGGGGCTGTATCAGACCAGCGGGCTGGCCGATGTAAAGGCGCGCGAACTGATCCCCGATATCGTGCGGCAGATCATGTCGCTGTCGTCCAGCCCGGACCGGCCGTTTGAAACCAAGGTTGATATTGATGATCTGCGTCTGGTGCCGGATCAGGCGGTGCCGCTGTCGTTGTTGCTGGCCGAGGCGATGACCAATGCCATGAAGCACGCAGGCGCTGTGCGTGATCGTCCGGCAAAGCTGACCGTGCGGCTGAAACGGTCTGGCGGCAGCGATGCGGTGCTTGAAGTGGCCAACAGCCATACCCCCGATCACACCCGCGAGCCTGACGCGGTCACGGTGAATACGGGCCTTGGCACCCAACTGATTGTCGCCTTCGTGCAGCAGTTGGGGGGGCGGCAGGACACCGTGGTCACAGATGATGCCTATGCGCTGAAGGTCACATTTCGCCTAAGCCCGCTTGCGCAGGCGGAAAACCGGCAGGTCAGCCACTTGAATCTGGCCGATGCCGGGAACGGCTGATTGCCGGATCGCGTTAGACCTGTGGACAGCACACTGCAACATTGAACCCAAGGTAGCCAAATTTTATGCCCGGATTGGCACGAACTGCGCAAATTCTGCTGACAGCAGCCGAGGCATTCCCGGCGCTTGAACGCGCATTTCTGGCCGCGCAAACCGAAATCTGGGGCAGTTTTCTGGTGTTTGATCTGGGCACGCGCCTGCGGTCACCCGAGGGGCTGGCGGTTGGCAAGACGTGGTTCGATCTGGTGGTGCATACGCTGAACCGGGGTGTGGCCATTCATATGGTCCACAGCGATGTTGATCCGATTGCGCGTGCCGAGATGCACCGCGCAGCGACCCGGCATTTGCGCATGTTCAATGCGGCGGCAGCGGTGGCCAATCCGGGCGCAAAGCTGACCATCATGCGCGCCCTGCACCCGGCGCGGACGGGGGCACTGATCCGTGTGGCGGTCTGGCCCTATATCATGAAAAAGCTGATCCGCACGGCGGGCTGGCTGAACGGTCTTACACCGGAACGGCGCGCGGCTGCGCAGCGTGACATGGACGGGGCGATGGTGAATTTCGTCCAGCGCAGCAATGGCAAGGTTGTGCCAAAGTTCTGGTCGCTGCCCGATCTGTTCCCTGTCACCCACCACCAGAAGCTGGCGGTGATCGACCGCACGCTGTTGTATATTGGCGGGCTTGATCTGGACGAACGCCGCTATGACACGCCCCAACACCGGCGTGCGGGCAACCAGACCTGGCATGACGTACAACTGCTGATCGAAGGGCCGGCGGTGGCCGAGGCGCAGGCCCATCTGGAAAACTTTCAGGACGTGATCCGTGGCAAACTGGCGCCCGGCAAGACCCACCGCTTTTTGCGCACGCTGTCGCAACCGCGCAAGGGGCTGGTTCATTTTGGCCCTGACCCGGTGATCAATGAACTGCAATCGGCGCATGATGCACTGGCGCTGCGGGCCACGTCCCTGATCTATCTGGAAAGCCAGTATTTTCGGAACATGCACTTTGCCCGTACGCTTGCACGGGTGGCGCGCCGCAAGCCTGATTTGCACCTGATCCTGATCCTGCCCGCCGCCCCGGATGAAGTAGCGTTTGAGGGCAAACGGGGCCTTGATTCCCGTTTTGGCGAGGCGATGCAGGCGCGCGCCCTGCGCATCATCCGCCGTGCCTTTGGCAACCGGCTGCTTGTGGCCTCACCCGCGCAACCGCGCCCGGCTCTGCCAGATGGCAATGATCCCGAAGACCGGCGTGACCTGCACCACGCCGCACCGCTGGTATATGTGCATGCCAAGGTTTCGATCTTTGATGATACTGCGGCTATCGTGTCATCGGCTAATCTGAACGGCCGCAGCTTTCGGTGGGATACCGAGGCCGGCATTCATCTGGCCAATACCGCTGATGTGGTTGAACTGCGCCACCGGGTGATGGCCCACTGGTTGCCCGCTGATGTCGGGCCCGAGGCGTTTGCGGCGCAAACAGCGTTGTCGGTGTGGCGGCGGATTGCACGTCAGAATGCGCGCAGCCCGGCGGCCCAGCGTCAAGGCTTTTTGCTGCCCCATGATTTTGCGGCGGCCGAAGCGTTTGGCCGAAAGCTGCCGATCGTGCCCGAAGAAATGGTCTGATGCGCGGCACGGGTGGGAACCCTTTTCCCGTCATGGCGTTGCCTTTCTGACTGGTGCGCAACATTGCACCGGCACCATAACCTGAAAGGAAATTGCCATGAACTGGGATCAAATCGAGGGCAAGTGGAAGGAATACAAGGGTAAGGCCCGCGAAGTCTGGGGTGACCTGACGGATGATGAATTCGACAAGGTCGCAGGCAAGCGTGACCAGATGGTTGGCCTTGTGCAGCAGAAATACGGCAAGGCCAAAGACGTGGCCGAAAAGGAAGTTGACAGCTGGACGGCCAAGCTTTGATCGGGTGACAGCATGGCAAACCTCACTGACGTGCAGAACGATCCGCGCAAGGCGTTGTTTGCCATGCTGGCCGATGTGCGCTCTGGCATGCTGGGCCTGACGGCCAGCGGTGCCGGTCTGCAACCGATGACACATTTCCCGGATGAAGCGGCCGGGGTCATCTGGTTTATCTCGTCGATGCAATCCGACTTGGTGCAAGCCACCGGATTGGGCGAAGATGCAGATTATGTCGTGGTCGCCAAGGACCACGACATGCACACAAGCCTGCGCGGCAAGCTGTATCATCTGCATGATGATGCGCAGCTGAATGCGCTTTGGAACCCGGTGATCGGGGCAATGTTCGATGGTGGGCGCACCGATCCGGATGTGGCGCTGCTGCGGTTTGAACCACAGATTGCAGAGCTGTGGGCATCAACCACATCCATCTTGCGCTTTGGGTTCGAAATCCTGCGCGCCAATCTGACGGCTGATCACAAGGCCGATCTTGGCATCAAGGCCACGGTTCGGTTTCCAACCGCCGCGTGATCTGATCGACACCTTTGCAAAAAGCGCGCCCAGCCGGCGCGCTTTTTCGTTTCCAGGGGCCAAAGCGTGGTCAGGGGTCAACGCGTGGGAACCGTTTTGCCGCCACCGCGTTTGGTTCATATCAGACGGTCAAACGTCACACATCACACACACAGGAGGCTTCAATGCTTGGATGGGCTGTTACATTCCTTGTTATCGCACTGATCGCGGCTGCCTTGGGCTTTGGCGGTATTGCGGGCACATCGGCCGGGATCGCGCAGATCCTGTTCTTTGTCTTTATCGTGCTGTTCGTGGTTGCCATGATCGCGCGCGCCCTGCGTGGCCGCCCGCCAATCTGACCCACCACATATCACTACCCCTGACCCGGACCCATGCCCCTGCCGAAAGGCGGGGGCATTTGTTTGACGCAGCACTTACCGCCCATGGCTGCGTGCATACCCGTTGGCAGGTGCCGGTACCCACCCTTGCAGGGCCGCAGGGTCTGGTGCCCAGACCTCCATCCGCAAGGGGTGGCAGGGCTGTGCATCAGATGAATGATCCGCGCCACAATCGCCACCGGGGCAGGCAGACAGGGCGGCAATCAGATCAATCTCGGCAAAGAAATCAATGTGATCACCGGGGCGCACCGGGCTTGCCTTCATGAAATAACGGTGCGTGTCATGCGTAAACCCGGTGCACATGAACACATTCAGCACATCATGCACCAGCAGTTCGGCCTGTTGCACCGGCAGCCCGCTGATATCTGACAAGGCGCGTGTCAGGTTGGAATGGCAGCACTGGTGGTAATCCACGCCATGCAGCAGCCGGTTTGTATAGGGGTCGCAGCGCGTGCCGATCACATCATGCACGCCCGCGCCATCCGCATCAAAACCGTACCAGCCCAGCGTATCGGCGATGATCGTGGCAAGCGGGCGCAGGGTGGGCAGGCTGCTCCATAACTGATGGCCCGTGGTGACATGGGTCGCATGCAGCGCGCGGGTCTTGCCGCTGAAGAACCGCTCGGTCAGGTCGGCTGCGTTCCACAGGTTCAGATCGCCGACCTGCGGGCCATCTACGCTGACAATGCGCAGGATATGCCCGGCAGGCACCTGCACAGCGCGGCCATCACGCGGGGGCACCAGCATGGTTTGCGTCAGGGTGGCGGTGGCCATGGCCTGCTGGCGCATGGGCAGATCAACGACGGGCAGTTGATCAACGCGGTAGGTGACAACAGGTGGGCGGGCGCGGCGGGCATCGGCATCAGCGGGGGCTTGCATGGCAGTGTCTTTCAAGGCGATGGGTTGCATAAAACGGTAGGGGCGGGTTAGCTGGAAGTCCATGTCATTTGCAGGTTTACGATGATGGATGCGCCCCGGACCATTGATCTGAACGCAGACCTTGCCGAAGGCATGGGCGATGATGCGACGATGCTGGCGGTGGTGACATCAGCAAACCTGTGTTGCGGCGCGCATGCCGGCGCGCCCGCGATTTTGCGCGCGGCACTGGTGGCAGCTAAGGCGCAAGGCGTGGTTGCGGGGGCGCATCCTGGCTATGCCGACCGGGTGAATTTCGGGCGGTTGATGGTGGCGATGACGCCGGTTGATATCACGCGGATGGTGGCAGATCAGGTGTCAGCAACGCTGGCTATGGCTGCGGATGTGGGCGCGCGGGTGGCCTATGTGAAACCGCATGGCGCGCTTTACAATCTGGCGGCGGACGACCCTTTGGTTGCTGCGGCAATCGCCCAAGGGGTGGCTGCGGTGGACCGGGGGCTGGTGCTGCTGGGGCTTGCGGGGTCTGCGATGCTGCCAGCGGGTCAGGCCGCAGGTTTGCAGGTGTCGGCCGAGGCGTTTGCCGACCGTGCCTATCGCGCCGACGGGCGGTTGGTGGCGCGCATGCAACCCCAGGCGGTGTTGCATGATGCGGGGCTTGTGGCGGCGCGCGCGGTGGCAATGGTTCAGGATGGCGCGGTGACGGCAATTGATGGCACGCGCATTCCATTGCGGTTTGACAGCCTATGCCTGCATGGTGACACACCGGGGGCTGTTGCAATTGCGCAGGCTGTGCGGGCCGGGTTGGTGGCGCATGGCATTGCCCTGCGGCCGTTTGCCGGATGATACCGCAGTTCCGCGATGCAGGCGAATGCGCGCTTGTGGTAGAGTTTGGTGACCGGATTGATGATGCATTGACGGCGCAGGTTCTAGCATTGGATGCGGCATTGGCAGCGATCGATGGTCTGCTGGAAACTGTGCCAACCTACCGGTCGCTGACGCTGCATTATGATCCGCTGATCCTGCCGCGCGGGGCATTGGTTGCGCATGTGCAGGCGGCGTTGGTGCAGGCCAAAACCGCCCCTGCGCCGGGCCAGTTGTGGCACCTGCCCGCCTGCTATGATCCGGCAGTGGCCGATGATTTACCCCATATCGCAGCCAGCACCGGCGTTGATCCGGCGCAGGTGGTGGCGCTGCATGCCGGGGCCACGTTCCGCGTGGTGATGTACGGCTTTGCCCCCGGTTGGGCCTATCTGTCAGGCCTGCCTGCTGCGCTGACCCTGCCGCGCCGCACGACGCCGCGTGATGTGATCCCGGCGGGATCACTGATCATTGCCGGTGGGCTGGCCATTGTGGCGGCCCTGCCCATGCCATCGGGCTGGCACATTCTTGGGCAAACGCCGGTGCGGATGTTTGCGCCAGACCGCGATCCGGTGTTTCTGTTGGCACCGGGTGACAGGTTACGCTTTGACCGGATCAACCTTGCAACCCATCAGTCCCTTGCCCTGCGTGCAGCCGCCGGTGAGCCGCTGGCCCGACGGGTGCAGGAATGACCGGTGCAAGGATGGCGGGGCTGCGCATGCTGCGCGCAGGCCCGCTGTGCACGGTGCAGGACGGCGGGCGGCACGGGTATTTGCGTTTTGGCGTCACACCGGCCGGGCCGATGGATTGGGTCAGCCATGCCACGGCGAATGTATTGGTCGGAAATGCACAGGCCGCAGCGGCAGTTGAGGTGGGCCCGGCGGGAATGTCGTTTACCACCGCCGCAACGCTGCGCGTGGCAATTGCAGCGCCGGGATTTCGGGTGCTGCGGGTGGGCAGCGCAGTGCCATCGCACAGTGTGCTGACGCTGGCGCCGGGCATGGTGATTGATATTGTGCCGGGGCCTTGGGGGGTGTGGGGCTATGTGGCGCTGCCCGGTGGTGTTGCAGGCACGCCCATCATGGGCAGCATGGCCAGCCACCTGCGGTCTGGTCTTGGCGCGCGCGCGCTGATGGCGGGGGATGATGTCGGGGCGAATGGGGGTGGTTCGAATGGGGGCGGGGGAAATGATGTCGGGGCGAAAGGCCCCGATGCTTGCCTGATCCTGCCCGTGCCGCGCGATACACCCGCCATCCGCTATATCCCCGGCCCGCAGGACCACCTGTTCGCGCCAGATGTGCATGACCGTCTGCAAACGGCCAGCTTTGCCATATCAGCCCGGTCTGACCGCATGGCCTACCGCCTGTCCGGCCCGGCGCTGCCTGCCATTGGCGCGCATGACATTGTATCCGACGGTATCGCCATGGGGGCCATTCAGGTGCCGGGCGACGGGCAGCCCTTTGTGCTGATGGCAGACCGGCAACCAACAGGGGGCTACCCCAAGATCGGCACGGTCATCCGGGCTGATCTGCCGAGGCTGGCGCAAATGCGCGGTGGGCAAGAGGTGCGGTTTCAGGCGGTAACGGTGGATGTAGCGGTGGCGGCCCTGCGGGCAGCGGTAAACGGCATGGCAGCCGTGCCGGGCCAGCTGCGACGGATGCGTTTTCATGGGGAAGGGCGATAGCGCAACTCATGCCTGCGTGGCGCTGCTTAACCAGTGCGCGCGGGTTGACTTCGCCTGATCCTGCGACTAGCGCCGGTCAGGGCCGATAAGTGCCGCCCCGCAAACCGGCTTGATTTCAGGCGGGCAGCGGCCCCGGCAGCAGGGCATCCAACGGCCCCCAATCATCTACCGCCAGCCGCACTGGCAGGGTCAGCACGCGTGCCCGGAACGATGCAGGCAGGCGCACGGCGTCTTTTTCAGTGGTCACCAGCTGTGCATCCAGCGCCAATGCCTCCAGCTCCAGCCGCCGCATCAGCGCCTCTGACAGCGGCTGATGGTCATCCAGCGCCTCGGCCCGCAGAACCTGTGCCCCTTCAGCCCGCAGGGTCGTAAAGAACTTTTCCGGCCGCCCGATACCAGCAAAGGCCAGCACGCGGCTGCCCGCCCAAGGCATGCCCATGACAAGGGGTTTCAGCACTGCCGTCACCACGGGCAGGTGAATGGCGTGGCCCCAATCTGTGCGAAACCGATCCTGTGCTGCGGTATCGCCGATGGACAGCACAACCGAAGCCCGCGCCAGCCCCATGGCCACCGGTTCACGCAAAGGCCCTGCCGGAATGCATAACCCGTTGCCAAAGCCCACAGCGGCATCCACCACGATGATGCTGGCCGTCTTTGTAACCGACGGGTTCTGAAACCCGTCATCCAGCAGAATGATGTCCGCCCCCGCGCCTTCGGCCGCCTGAACACCTGCAGCGCGATCCCGTGCCACCCAAGTGGGCACAAAGGCGGCCAGCAACAGCGGCTCATCCCCCACGTCACTTGCGCGGTGCGATGCAGGATCAACCCGAACGGGGCCTGTCAAAGCACCGCCATGCCCGCGCGAAACGACATGCACAGCCAAGCCACGGTCCAGCAGACGCTGACACAGCGCAATCACCGTGGGCGTTTTGCCCGTTCCGCCAGCGTTCAGGTTGCCAATGCAGATGACGGGCACCTGTGCGGAATACCCCGGCTGGCGCAACCGCCGCGCCGTGGCAGCGGCATAAAGCATCCCCAACGGGTGCAGCAGCCGTGCAAGGGGGCCGGGTGCATCTGGTGGGGTGAACCAATGGGCGGGCGGGCGCATCAGCCGGGCCCATCCATCAGCGCGCGGATGGTTTGCATGACATGGGCGGTCGCCTCGGCGCCTTCGCTGGTCACGGCCCATGCGGCCTGTGCAAGACGTGCGGCGCGATCAGGGGCAAGCAGTTCGCCAACCGCATCAGCCAGATCAGCGGCAGATCCGACAGCGCGCGCGGCACGCGCCGCCCCCAACCGCCCGAACAGGGCTGCAAAGGCACCGGCGCGTGGGCCATACAAAATGGCTGACCCAAGCGCTGCGGGTTCCAGCGGATTGCGCAAACACCCCTGCCCGGACAGGCTGCCGCCCAGAAAGGTGATGGGCGCAAGGCGGTACCACAGGCCGAAATCATCTGCCCCATCGGCCAGATACACATCGACATCCGGGTCAGGTTCGGCATCGCGGCTGTGGCAGGCCACCACCCAGCCTTCGCGCGTATCAAGGTCGTGGGCCAGGGCCTCGGCGCGCGCGGGGTTTTCCGGTGCGATGATCAGCATCAGGCGGTGCGCATGGCTTTGCACGGCGCGGTGGGCGGCAATCACGGCGGCCTCTTCAGCCTCGGGCAGGGCTGCGGCAAACCAGACGGGGCGTGATGTCAGTTGGCGGGCAAAGGCGGTGCGTTCAGCCTCGGAACAGGGCAGGGCAAAGGACGCTTCTTCCAGACGGCCCTGTGCGGTGACGGCGGTGGCGGGGGCACCCGCCTTGCGAAACGCGCGCGCGGCAGGTTCATCCACGGCGGTGACGCTGTGAAAGCTGCCCAGCACAGACCGCATCAGGCCGGGAAACCAGCCTTCACGATCACGCTGAATATAGGGCGCGCGGCCATCGACCATTATCAAAGGCAGCTTGCGGTCTGTGCAGGCCGCAAGCAGGGCCGGGCGCAGTTCGCCTTCGGCGCAGACGGCAAGTTCCGGTTGCCAATGATCCAGAAAATCGCGCGACCCTGCCGGTGTATCGGGCGGCGGTGTTTGCAGCATGATGCCAGTGTGGACAACCACAGGATCAGGGCAGGTCAGCACAACGCTGATACCATCATCATCAACCAGACGCCGGGCCAGCTGCACAACAGTACGCGCGGCATCAGCATGCGGTGCATGCATCCAGATCACGCGGCCCGCAGGCCGGGCCGGGCGTTCTGCGGATACGGCATCACCGCGCGCGGACCGCAGATTGTAAAGCGTCAGGCCAAGGGAATATGCCATCGCGGTGCGGGGTCAGTGGCCCATTTCCTCGGTGGCGCTCGCGGGTGCGGATTCGTCACGCAGGCGGTGGATATGCGCAATGAAATAGCGCATTTCGGCATTGTCGACCGTGCGTTGCGCCTCGGCCTTCCAGGCCCGAAAGGCGGAAGCGTAATCTGGGTACATGCCGACGATGTGGATATCGGTCACGTCCTTGAACACGTTCTTGGTGGGGTCTGTCAGCTCTCCTCCGAAGACAAGGTGCAGGCGTTGGGTCATCTGGCGCTCCGGATTTTTGTGCAGGTGCAGCATAGGGGTGGGGGCGGGGTGGTCAAGGTAGCTATACACGCGCCGCCTTTGGGTCTATAGCCCCGCAGTCGGCCCAAGGATTCCGGGACTGGATGGGCGAGGAGGCCTGCCAGACGTGGGGAATGAGGTGCCGCATGAATGGCACTGAAACTTGGAACGGTGGCTGCGGCCCCCGATAGGACAAAACATGACCGATATTGAAATTGCAGGTCCGCTGGCAGCGGCGCTTGCCGCCAAGGGCTATGCCGCCCTGACACCCGTGCAACAGGCGGTATTGGCCGCAAACGCGGCGGGGCGTGACCTGCTGGTGTCGGCGCAGACGGGCAGCGGCAAGACGGTGGCCTTTGGCATTGCGATTGCGCCAGAGATTCTGGTGGGGTCAGAACGGCTGTTGTTTGCAGATGTGCCCTTGGCACTGGTGGTCGCCCCGACGCGCGAACTGGCACTGCAAGTGGCACGCGAACTGGACTGGCTGTATGCCGATGCGGGGGCCAAGATTGCGACCTGCGTGGGCGGCATGGATTACCGCACGGAAAAGCGCGCACTGGAACGCGGCGCGCATATCGTGGTGGGCACGCCGGGGCGCTTGCGTGACCATATCGAACGCAAATCGCTTGATCTGTCGGGGTTGCAGGCAGCGGTGCTGGATGAAGCAGATGAAATGCTTGATCTGGGGTTCCGTGAAGACCTTGAGTTTATCCTGAATGCAGCACCCGAAACCCGCCGCACGCTGATGTTTTCGGCAACGGTGCCAAAGGCGATTGCAGAACTGGCCAAGGATTTTCAGACTGATGCCCTGCGTCTGCAAACGGCGGGCGAGGCCAAGCAGCACGTCGATATCGAATACAAGGCGATGTCGGTGGCGGTGCGTGACCGGGATCATGCGATTTTCAATGCGCTGCGCTTTTATGATGCGCGGGCGGCGATCGTGTTCTGCAAGACGCGGGCGAATGTGAATAACCTGCTGGCACGCATGGGCAACCGTGGGTTTCAGGTGGTGGCGCTGTCGGGTGAGCTAAGCCAGCAGGAACGCACGCATGCACTGCAGGCGCTGCGCGACGGGCGGGCGCGGGTGTGTATTGCCACGGACGTGGCGGCGCGCGGGATTGATTTGCCGGGGCTGGATCTGGTGATCCATGCGGATTTGCCATCGAACAGTGAAACATTGCTGCACCGGTCAGGGCGCACGGGGCGGGCGGGCTCCAAGGGCGTATCGGCGCTGATCGTGGTGCCTGCGGAATTCCGCAAGGCGCAGCGGCTGTTGCAAGGGGCCAAGGTGGTGGCTGAATGGGGCACGGCACCGGGTGCCGATGAAGTGCAGGCGCGTGAGGATTTGCGTTTGCTGGAACACCCGACGCTGCAATTGCCGGTGGGTGATGACGGGCCAATGGCTGAGGCGCTGCTGGGGCGGTTCTCGCCATCGGCGGTGGCTGCGGCCTTTGTGCGGCTGTGGCGCGAAGGGCGGTCTGCACCAGAGGTGTTGCAGGATATGGCGGCACCGGCTGCGGCATCTGCACCGCGTGAACGCGGGGAATTTGGCGAATCTGTCTGGTATGCGCTTAGCGTGGGGCGGTCGGGCCGGGCCGAGGCACGCTGGCTGTTGCCAAAGATCTGTGATGCAGGCGGGATTGCCAAGGATGGTATCGGGGCGATCCGGGTGCAGGAAGACCAGACATTCGTGCAGATCGCCAAGGCGGCGGGCAACAAATTCGGCGCGGTGCTGGAACTGGAACCGGGGCTGGAAATGCGCCGGATCGAGGGCGAGCCATCGCTGGACCGGCCCGAACGCGCGCCGAAGAAATCCTATGACAAACCGGAGCGGCGGCCTGCGGCCCCGCGTGAGCCACGCGACGATTCGTGGCGCAAGGATGCGGCACAGAATGATGCAGAGCGTCCGGTGAAACGGGAATACACGCCGAAACCGCCTCGGATTGTGGAGGAAGACAGCCCGGCGTCACCACCGCGCGACATGGCCCCGGCAGCGGCGGCAGTGACGGAACGCAAACCTTATGTGAAGCGGGATGAGGCAAAGCCCTATACGCCACGGGCGGCGGGTGAAGGTGCGGCGCCCAAGCCCTATGCCAAACGGGATGACGCGCCCAAGCCCTATGCGCCCAAGCCCTATGCCAAGCGCGAAGATGGGCCGTCAAAGCCCTATGCGCCCAAACCCTATGCCAAGCGCGAGGATGGGACAGCGAAACCCTATGCGCCCAAACCCTATGCGCCGCGCGCGGATGGTGACGCACCCAAGCCACGCTGGAAGGCCGAGGCCGGTAAATCAGCAGGGTTCAAAAGCCATGGCGGGGCGGAAGGCAAGCCGGGCAAGGCGGCAGGGTTCAAATCCCATGCAGCCGAAGGTAAGCCTTACAGGCCCAAGGCAGAAGGCGCGGATAGCAAGCCGTACCGGGCAAAGCCTGCGGGTGAAGGCAAACCTTATGCGCCCAAAGCAGCAGGGGCCGAAGGCAAACCATTCAAGCCACGCGCGCCATCGGGAAAACCCGCAGGCAAATTCGCCAAACCGGCGGGGGATGCGCGCGATACGACCAAACGGTTCGTGCCACCGAAAAAAGCAAGGTAGTGGCACTGCGCCCGGTCCTGGCCGTTTGGTCCTGGCCGTTTGGTCAGGCCGGGTTGGTCAGGCCGGGCGGGCGCACAATGCGTATTTGAGCAAAGAGAAAACCGCAGGCGATTAGGGCTGCAGTTTTTTGATGTCTGCGCCCAGATGCACCTCGCCACGCGCGCGGGCCAGCATCATCTGTTTCTGGCGTTCGCGGAAACGGTCGCGGTCGGCGGAGGTGTAGTCATCGGCGCAGGCAGCACAGCTGACACCCTCCTCAAACTGAGGGGAGGTGCGGTCAGTGACCGGGTGGCGGCAGGCACCACAGGTGATGTAATTGCCGGGGATCAGGCCGTGGCCCACGGATACGCGGTCATCAAACACATAGCATTCACCTTGCCACTGGCTTTGCGCGGCGGGCACGTCTTCCAGATATTTCAGGATACCGCCCTGCAGGTGATACACGTCTGGCACACCCTGCCCGATCAGATAATTGGTGGATTTCTCGCAGCGGATGCCACCGGTGCAGAACATCGCAATGCGCTTGCCTGTAAACTGGTCCTTATGCGCCTGCCACCATGCGGGAAAGTCGCGAAAGCTGCGGGTGGCGGGGTCAACAGCACCTGCAAAGGTGCCGATCATCACCTCGAAATCATTACGCGTGTCGATCACCGCCACATCAGGGGCCGCAATCAGCGCGTTCCAATCCTGCGGGGCAACATAGTGGCCAACGCGCGCGGTCGGATCAATATCAGGTTGGCCCATGGTCACAATCTCGGCCTTGAGCTTCACCTTCATACGGCCAAAAGGCATGGTGTCGGCCGGGCTTTCCTTCCATTGCAGGCCAGCAAAGCCGGGCCAGTGGCGGATATGGTGCAGCACGGCCAGCACCCCATCCGGCGCGCCGGCAATGGTGCCATTCACCCCTTCGCGGGCCAGCAGAACAGACCCCTTGACGCCATGCGCCTGTGCCAAGGCGCGCAGGGGTGCTTGCCGCAAAGCAGGGTCATCCTGACGGGCAAAGTGGTAAAAGGCGGCAACGGTCAGCATAGCTTGCGTCATAAGTCAGGCGGGCGGTCTGGGCAAGGATGGGATGATTGGGTAAAGCTGGGCCATCGCACCAAAAGGAGCAGCCATGCGGGCCCTGATCGTGATCGACGTACAGAATGACTTTTGCCCAGGTGGTGCCTTGGCAGTGGCAGAGGGTGATGTGATCATTCCGCTGATCAATGGCAAGATGGACCGCTTTCCGGTCTGCGTTCTGACGCAGGACTGGCACCCGGCTGACCACGGGTCATTCGCCGCGAACCACCCCGGAACTGCGCCGTTTTCGGTGACGGATATGCCATACGGTCCGCAGGTCTTGTGGCCCACGCATTGTGTGATCGGCACAGACGGGGCGGCATTTCACCGCGATTTGCGCACTGATATGGGGCAAATGGTGATCCGAAAGGGCTTTCGTGCCGGGATCGACAGCTATTCGGCATTCTTTGAAAATGACCACGCCACGCCAACCGGGCTGGACGGTTATCTGCGCAGCCGGGGTGTGACCGCAGTGGTGATAGTGGGGCTGGCGACCGATTTCTGCGTGGCCTATTCGGCGCTTGATGCGCGCCGTCTTGGTTTTGATGTAACGGTCGATCTGACGGCATGCCGGGCGATTGATCTGAACGGCAGTTTGGCTGAAGCCACCGGCAAAATGCGCGATGCCGGGGTTGTTCTGCTGTAAGGATTAGTAGCCCGTTAACCTTTGCATGACATGTCTTGTTATCCGTTTTGAAAGAGGCGATCTTGGCCGTAGCCGTGCACACGCCCCACGAAAGCGATGCCCATCGTGCATTGGCGCTGTTTGCACTGACGTCATCGCCGAATGGCCAGTTTTTGCAGTATTGCTGGGCACGCAGCCGCAGCCGGGCGTTCCTTGTGCGTCAGTCGCTGTCTTTTCTGGCTTGTCTGACGCTGCTCATTTTGCAGGACGCGGGCTTGGGGCTTGTGGGGTTGGCTGTGCTGCTTGGCGGTGATCTGGTTGATACACTGTGGATGCGGCGGGTCTGGTCACGCTGGCGACACGGGATGGTGCCGGGGCACGTGCGGGCGATCACGCTTGGAACGGCGGTTTTTCAATCAGCCACGGTGGGCCTGATTGCAATCGTGGCATGGATCAAGGCAGCATCGGGTGACCCGGCACATGATATGCAGCTGGAGTTTTTTGGCGTGGCCTATCTGGTTGGGGTGGGGTTGAATGCAGGGTTGGTGCGGCCCTATGTCCCGCGCATCGCGGATGCAAAACTGGCCACTTTGCTGGGCAGTTTTGCCAGCGTATTGGGCATTCTGCTGTGGACGGTTCCCAGCGTGCCAGACTGGCTTTTGACGAATGCCTATTTGATGGCTGCAGCCCTGATCCTGTGTCTTGTCGCAAACAGTTTTCTGCGCATGGTCTATGACAGTTATCACCGCAACCAGACCGCGCATGAGGCGCTTTTGCGCAATCAGGTGGCGCTGACACAGGCAAATGACGCCGCCGCACAACGCGAACAGCAGGCCTTGCGTCTGGCCCTGATTGCGGAAAGCACCAATGAGGCCATTTTTGTAACAGATGCCGATGGCCACATTTCATGGACCAACGCTGCGTTCACCCACATGACCGGATACACATTCGCCGAAGTGTGCGGCCGCTTGCCTTCAGCGTTCATGAACGCGCCCGGAACCGACATGGACGCTATTGACGAAATCCAGGAAAGTCAGCGGTCGGGGAAAAAAGCACGGGTTGAACTGCTGAACCGGCACAAGGATGGGTCGGATCACTGGATCAGCACCAGCATCACGCCGGTGTTTGACGACGCTGGAAAGCTGTTGATGTGCATTCAGGTTGAAAGGGATGTGACCGAAGAAAAGCGGCGCATTCGCGAACTGGCCGAGGCAAAAGATCAGGTTGAAGCGGCAGCCAAGGCAAAAGAGCATTTCTTTGCCACCATGAGCCATGAGATTCGCACGCCAATGAACGGTGTGCTGGGCATGGCAGAACTGCTGTCACGCACAGCATTGACCGCGGAACAGCGCGAATATCTGTTGGCGATCACCCAGTCTGGTGATGCCCTTCTGGGTATTATCAATGACATTCTTGATCTGTCAAAATTGCAGTCGGGCATGGTGCAGATTGCACGTGCAGCCTTTGATCTGACTGCACTGGTGCAGTGTGCCGTAAAACTGCTGCGACCGCTGGCAACGGATAAGGGGATCGTGCTTTCCGTGGTAGCGCGCGGCCTTTCATCCCCGGTCTGGGTGTATGGCGATTGTGGCCGCATCCGCCAGATTTTGATGAACCTTGTCGGAAATGCGATCAAATTCACGGCGGTGGGCGGGGTATCGGTGGCCTTGATTGCCGGCGAAGATGAGTGTTGGACAATTCAGGTCACCGATACCGGAATCGGCATTGCGCCAGAGCGGATTCAAGCGGTCTTTGAAAGCTTTACGCAGGCGGACAGCGCCATTAACCGCAAATATGGCGGAACCGGTCTGGGGCTGACGATTTCGCGGATGCTGGCCAGAACGATGGGCGGCGATGTCAGTGTCATTTCGCGGCCATCTCAGGGGTCAGTGTTCACGCTGACCTTGCCCTTGCCGGCTGCCGAAGCGGTGCAAGCACCAGTGCCACCAGACGCCGCAATGCTACAGAATCCGCGGACCGCTGGCCAAAAACGCATTCTGATTGCCGAAGACAACGGCACCAACCGCCTGATCCTGCGCAAGATGCTGGAGGCAGAGGGCATTGTGCTGACCGAAGTTGAAAACGGAGCTGACGCAGTGGCGCGCTATTGCGAGCTGGCACCTGATCTGGTGGTGATGGATATGCAGATGCCGGTGATGGACGGCTTGACGGCGATCCGCGCCATCCGGTTGGCCGAACAGCAACGCGGGCTGCAACGCTGCCCCATTCTGGTGCTGACAGCAAATGTATTCCCCGAAGATGTGCAGGCCAGTTTTGACGCGGATTGCGATGATTTTCTGACAAAACCCGTGTTGCGCGCGGCACTTCTGGCCCGCACGTCGCGCCTGTTGGGCCAAGGGGTCGCAGAACAGCCTTTGCCCGGACGCCGCCTGCTGGCATAAGGCGATAAAGGTTATGCAGGGGGCCAGAATGGTCGATATTGCCACGCGCGTCTGGAACCACAAATGGAAGATCGACCCGATCGCGCGGTCCCTGATCGACACGGATTTCTACAAGCTGCTGATGTGCCAATCCATTTTCCGCAACAAGCCGGAAACGAATGTGACTTTCAGCCTGATCAACCGCAGTTCCGCCATACGGCTTGCTGATCTGATTGATGAAGGTGAATTGCGCGAACAGCTGGATCATGTGCGCACGCTGTCGCTTTCGCGTGGGGAAAGCACATGGCTGCGCGGCAATACGTTTTATGGCAAACGGCAGATGTTCCGGCCCGATTTCATGGAATGGTTCGAAGGGTTGCGCCTGCCGCCCTACCATCTGGCAAAGCGGGACGGGCAGTATGAACTGACGTTTGAAGGGCGTTGGCCGGATGTGATGCTGTGGGAAATTCCGGCATTGTCGATTCTGATGGAGCTGCGGTCACGCGCGGTGCTGGAAACGCTCGGGCGGTTTGAATTGCAGGTGCTGTATGCGCGGGCAATGACCAAGCTGTGGGAAAAGATCGAAAGGCTGCGCGCAACGCCGGGCCTGCGGATTGCAGATTTCGGCACGCGGCGCAGGCATTCGTTCCTGTGGCAGGACTGGTGCGTGCAGGCGATGCAGGAAGGCTTGGGTGGGGCGTTTACGGGCACGTCAAACTGCCTGATCGCCATGCGCAGCGAACTTGAGGCGATTGGCACCAACGCGCATGAATTGCCGATGGTTTACAGCGCCTTGGCGAATTCAGACGCGGAACTGGCAAAGGCGCCGTATCAGGTGCTGGCGGACTGGCACGAAGAGCATGACGGCAATTTGCGGATCATGCTGCCCGATACATTCGGCACCGAAGGGTTTTTGCGCAATGCGCCCGATTGGCTGGCAAGCTGGACAGGCATCCGCATTGACAGCGGTGATCCGGCAACCGGGGCAGAAATCGCGATCCGCTGGTGGCAAGACCGGGGTGAAGACCCACGGCAAAAGCTGGTAATCTTTTCGGATGGTCTGGATGTGGCAAAGATTGAGGAATTGTACCGGCAGTTCAATGGCCGGGTGAAGGTGTCATTTGGCTGGGGCACGATGCTGACCAATGATTTCAGGGGCTTGGCCGCGGATGATGCGCTCGCGCCGTTCAGTCTGGTGTGCAAGGCGGTGTCGGCGAACGGGCGGCCAACGGTGAAACTGTCAGACAACCCGAACAAGGCCATGGGGCCAGGGCTGGAAATTGAACGCTACAAGCGGGTGTTCGGCGTTGGGGCGCAAAAGGCGATGGAAGTGGTGGTTTAGCGCCCCATCTGTCAGATCACCTGTGCCGCCCAATGCAGCGCACCCTCAATACGGCGGCGGTGAATGGGGCTGTCCAGCGGGATGCGTGGTGCGGCCCAGCCAATGGAAACAAGGGTTCGCGCAAGGATAAAGTGGTTGATCTCGGCCACCGTCGCGCGGCCGTAGCCTGCAATCAGGGCATCGCGCAGGTCGGCAAAATGCGGCTCGGCCAGGTTCTGGCTTAATGCCGTGCCAAGGTCATACAGGCGGTAGCCGATGCCGGAATCGTCAAAATCAATCAGGGACAGGCGGTTGCCGTCCACCAGTACATTCTCGCGCAGCACATCGGCGTGGATCGGGCCGATGTCGGGGTTGGGCAGGCTGTCCATAAAACCGCGCAGGGCATCGCGGGCGGCGCACAGGGCTGCCGCCTCGGCGCGTTGCAACAACGGGTGTTCCCAGAACCGGCCCCAGAACGGGTTTTCGCCGGTCAGGCCATCCTTGTCCCACCGGGCGCGGGTGAACCATGCGGGCAGGGCCAGCGCTGATGTGGCCGTGTGGACCTGCGCCATCAGCTGGCCCAGCGCCTGGTGTTGGGCAATTTGCTGATCGCGCGTCATGGTTAAGGGAACGCCAGCCTCACCCAACGGCTCCCCATCCACCCAAGCGATGGCGGTGCAGATGCGGCCATTGGGCAGGGTGACCATGGTATCGCCCGTCAGGGTTGGCAGGGGGGCAGGCACAGGGATACCGGCATCCGCCAAAGCGGCCACCCACCACAGTTCAGACCGGATGGCGAGGCTGGACTGATAGCCCACGCGGTGCAGGCGCAGGGCGGCGCGGCCTTGGGGTGTGGCCATATCGAACACGGCGTTTTCGCGGTTCTTGATCAGCCGGGTGAGCGTGCCCCCCCAATGGGCGGCGGCAAGGGTTGCTTCATCCTCCACCCTCATGCGGGCACGCGGGTAAGTTCATCTTGCAGCGCGTCCATCAGCAGATTGGCGTGTTCGGTGCCAAAGGGCATGGGCGGGCGGATTTTCAGGGTGTTGGCGCCCTTGCCGATCTTATTCAGCAGGAACCCCCGCGCGACCATGCGTTCGATCAGATCCGCCACAAAGGCGGTGGCCGGGGTGCCGTCATCCTGCATGAATTCGATGCCATAAAACTGCCCGACGCCGCGCACGTTGGCGAGCATGGGGTGGCGCAGGGCGTGCAGGCGCTCCATCATGTACAGATGGGTGGCTTGGGCACGGGGGATCAGGTCTTCGCCTGCGATCACATCCAGCACAGCAAGGCAGGCGGCGGCAGACACGGGGTTGCCGCCAAAGGTGTTGAAATAGCCAAACGCATCGCGAAATGCGGCCATCACATCGGGGCGGGCCAGGACAGCAGCCACCGGGTGGCCATTGGCCATCGGTTTGCCCAAGGTCACAATATCCGGCGCGAACCCTAGCCAATCATGCCCCCATGTATGCGTGCCACAGCGGCCAAGACCGGGCTGCACCTCATCGGATATCACCATACCACCTGCGGCACGGATAACCGTGATGGCGGGGTCAAGGAAACCGGGGGTGACATGGGGCAGGCCTTCGTTGGCAAAGACCGGGCACAGCATCATGCCCGAAAAGCCAACGCCATGCGCGGCCAGATCATCAATAGCGGCGGCGATGTGGGCGGCAAACACCTGCGGTTGGGCAGCAGCACTGCCACCAAGCGGGTGCAGGGTAGAAGGTGATGGCACAAAGCGCACATGCGGGGCATAGCCGCCAATCGGCGGGCGGCGGGTGGACAGTTGGCTGACGGCGGCAGTGTTGCCGTGATAGGTGTTGTCGGTGGCAATCATGCCCGTGTGGCCAGTCACGGCCTGTGCCATACGCAGGGCGATATCATTCGCCTCAGACCCGGTGCAGACCATGATCGCTTGGGAAATGCCATGGTCCAGCATGCCCGTCAGCCGTTCAATGTAATCCAGCACGTTGTCATGCAGATAGCGCGTATGCGTGTTCAGCGTGGCGGCCTGTGCGGCAATGGCGGCCACAACGCGCGGGTGGCAATGGCCGACGTGGGCGACGTTGTTATAGCAATCAAGATACCTTTTACCCTGTGCATCCCACAGCCACACGCCTTCACCGCGCACGATGTGAACGGGTGTTTCATAGAACGTTGGCACGTTCGGCCCCATCAGGCGGGCGCGGCGGGCGAGCAGGGGTTCAGTCATCTTCGGTTCCCGGTTTGGCGCGGCCTGATTTCACATCGGCGCGCACGGATTTGGCCACCAGACGGCGGCGCTGACTGCCAAGGGTGGGTCTGGTGGCAATGCGGGGTTTGGGTTTGATCAGCGCCTCGCGGATCATCTCTGCCAGCCGGTCACGGGCGATTTCGCGGTTGCGCGCCTGTGACCGCGTGTCTTCCACCTGCAGCACAATCGCACCTTCCAGCGTCCAGCGGCGGCCTGCGATGCGTTTCAGCCGCGCTTTGACGGATGCTGCCAACGCAGGGCAACGGTCCGCCTCAAACCGCAGTTCAACGGCGGTGGACACCTTGTTCACATTCTGCCCACCCGGGCCGGATGACCGCACAAAGCTTTCGGTCAGTTCCCAATCCTGAATGGCGATGGTGTCATTGATCTGAAGCATAAAGCAACGCTATCCAAGCTGGACGAAAAGAGAAAGGGTCGCCTTTGCGGGCAACCCTTTCCGAGATCTAAGGAGATGAGCCAGTTAGGCATCAATTCCAATCAGTGGTTTGTTTCACCAGGGGTCTGCCCCTAGAAAACACCCCCCATGACTGTCCCGACACGTCTCTCCAATATCACTCTAGACACTGGATCACCTCCTTTCAATTGGTTGCCGATACCTGAAAGTTGGCACAGATTTTGTGTTTGTCAAAACAATTTACGCAACTGGTGCGGCAAGTTTCCGAACAAGCACACGGAATGGCACCAGTGCAACAATCGCGAGCAAAAGTTTGACAGCCCAGTCGGCCACAGCCAGCGACACCCACAAGGGGGCTACGGGGCCAAGGCCAAGAAGTGGCACAGGGCCGGTGGCCCAGCTGACATCCGTGGTCGGATCAAGGATCGTAAGGGTGGCCGAAAACGCGATGGTAAAGAAGATTGCGGTATCAAGGCTGGCCCCGATCAGCGTGGATACCAGCGGTGCCTGCCACCACGCGCGGCGGCGGAACCAATCAAACACGGTCACATCCATCAACTGGGCAATCAGAAATGCGGTTGCCGACCCCAGTGCGACACGCAGGGTCACCAGCGGGCCGAACTCACCGGTGATCTGGGTACCGATCAGCGAACACAGCAAACCCACGCCAAAGCCCGCCAGCACCACCTTGCGCGCGGCCGTGACGCCATACAGGCGGTTGGTCAGATCCGTGACCAGAAAGGCGAATGGATAGGTAAAGGCACCCCATGTCAGCCAATCGCCGACAAGGAACTGCACAAGGATGTTAGAGGCCACGACAATTGCAGCCATCGCCAGCACGGCGGGAAGAAGACGCATGATGTTATTCCGTTTTCACAAGGTTGCGGAGACTTGGCCCAGAACCGGGCGATGGTGGCGATACGCCCGAACGGGCGGGCGGTCAATCGGCGATGATATATTCAACCAAGGTGGTGCGCAGGAAAAAGCGGAAATTGTCATCCGACACCATGGTCAGGTGCACAGCACCCGTGTGATCCTGCCAGACAGACAGCCCTTCTAGATTGCCGTGCTGCCCAAGGTACGTTTCAAGAACGGTCTGGCCATCACTGATCCCGTCGTCAGTGACCACAAATCGCCGCACGCGGCTTTGAAACCCGGCAAGGCCCTGAAAATTGCGCTCCAGAACATACAGGCGGCCATCGGGGCCAAAATCGGCGGCGGTGGGCAGGTAGTCACCGGTGCGGGGTATATCAAAGGGCTGGGTCCAAGATGAGCCTGAAAACCGGTAAACCGGAAACGGGCGGCCCAACGCGCCCGAGCGTTCGGGCAGGGTGTAAAGCGCACCATTGGCATCAATGGCCAGGGCCTCCAACGCGGAATTGGTTTGCATAGCGCGAAATGCACGTGCAACGGGCAAGACTTGGCCGGCCCCATCCGGTGCAGCATAGCGCATAACGCGGGCGGGGCCTTCTTGCGAGATGAAGATCGTGCCATCAGGGGCGATCGCAATGCCTTCGCTGTCATCATGTGCGGCATCAAGGGGCAGGCCATCGGCGCCCTTCAAGGGATGAACCGTTACGCCGGTTACACGCAGGATATTGCCGCCGACATCACGTTCAAGTTGCCCGGTGTACAGGGTGCTGCGGTCGGACAGGGCGGTGAACCCGTTGCCGTCCGTATCAAGCGTAATGGCAGACATGCCGCCAAAGGCCGTGTCGGATTCTGACCATTCAAAACTTGTGACCAGCGTTTGCGCCGCGGGTTCACCCGCGCTGACGTGCAACGCCAGACCGGTGGCGGCCAGCGCCGCTAGTCCGAGGAAAGAACGTTTGCGCATTGGGCGGGCAGATCGGCCATGGTGAAATCACGCGGATGGCGCCGGGGTTCATCGGGTTCTTTAGGCACCTTGTCGGGGTCGGGCGGGTTGAGATAATCCGTCACCCACCAGTTCAGCGTTTCATCGCAGCCGTTTCCGCCGTTCGAAAGTTCGGCCACTGTTGGCGTTTGCGTCTGGCACGCGGTGGCGCCCGCCGGGCAGCGCAAGCGCACGTGGAAATGCGTATCATGCCCCGCAACCGGCCGGATCTTGCGCAGCCAACGGTCATCTGCGGGCGTGGCAGTGCGGCACATTTCGATCTTGACGGCGGCGGCCACGAAAATCCGGTCAACGCGGCGGTCAAGCGCGGCAGCGCGCATCAGGGCGTAATGGGCAGCCGTCCAGTTCGCTGTGACAGACCGCTGATCAGCAGACCGCACGGGGATCGAGCTGATGTCTTCACGTTCAGCGCGGGTCAGGTCCAGCCTGCGCGGCGGCAGCATCCAGATATCGGCATCAAGCCCGATCTGGTGGCTGGCGTGGCCGCTGGTCATCGGGCCACCGCGCGGCTGGCTCATATCGCCGATATAAAGCCCGGCCCAGCCGACCTTGGTGGCGGCAACAGACAGTTCGTGCAGATATTGCACCAGCACCGGGTGGCCAAAATTCCGCCCGCGCGACAGGCGCATGGCCTGCCATGTGGGGCCGGTTTCTGGCAGTTCAACAAACCCCGCACCGCAACCCTTGGCATAGCTGCCAACGGGCATGGGCGATTGGTTTGATGGCGCATCCATCGCACCAAACAGCTGGTTGGCGCGGGTTTCGGCAAGGGCGGGCAGTGAAAGGCCCACGCACAGGGCAACGGAAATCAGGCGGATCATCGGGTTGGCAACCTTGTGTCATCACCATGCGGCTTGACCCAAAATAGCAGAACAAACCCAATCAGGAAGAGGCCGATCAAGGGAGCGACCCCAATTGACTGTGATCCGCTGATCTGGGTGGTGATCGCAATCAGCAGCGGGGCCAGGAACGACGTGGCCTTGCCGGTCAGGGCAAACAAACCGAACGCCTCGGTCATCCTTGCGGGGTCGGCCTGATGCACCATCATCGTGCGGCTGGCGGCCTGCAACACACCGCCTGCAGCGCCGATGAGAATGCCGACGATGTAAAAGGCATAATCAGGCAGACGGCTGTCCGCAGCCACCTGCAGGCCAAGAACGGCGTCACGAGAAATGGAGACAACGGCAAGGGCTGTACAGGTCAGCACAAGCACGGTGGCCATGATAACGGGTTTAGGGCCGAAACGCACATCAGCCTTCCCGCCAAGCCATGCAAAGATGATGCCAGAGATAATGGCAAGAATGCCGAAAATGCCGATATCGCGGGTTTCCCATCCCAGAACGCCCGCCGCATAAATGCCGCCAAAGGTGTACATGCCGTTCAGCGCATCACGGTAGAACATGGATGAGGCCAGATAGGCGGTAAAGCTGGGCCGCGCGGGCAGGGTGCGCAGGGTGCGCGTCAGGTCGGGAATAGCCTCGCGCAGGGCCACGCCGATGGGCACGGCACCGGGCTGCGGTGTTTCACGCACCCACAGAAAGAACGGGATCATGAAGATGATGTACCAGATAGCTGATAGCGGCCCGACTGACCGCGTGCCTTCGCGCGTGTCGGGATCAAGGCCGAACAGTGGGGGATTGCCCAGCAGCGTCTTGCCGTTCGAGCCATCATCCAACAGCAAAAGCATGATGAGCAGCGTGATGAATCCACCGATGTAGCCAAAGCTGAAACCGGACCCAGACACGCTGCCCAGATCCTTTTCATCCACCAGATCGGGCATCATGGCGTTGGTGAAACTGGTGGCAAACTCCATCCCGATCAGGCCGATGCCGAACATCAGCATGATGAACCAGACGTTCAGATGGCCCGGTACGGCGTACCAAAGGGCGGCTGCACCAACCACATACATGATGGAAAACAGCATGATGAACCGCATGCGGCCCCCCGTACGGTCAGCAACGGCACCAAGCAGCGGTGAGGCGATGGCAATGATGATCCCGGCGGCGGCAATGCCATAACCCCAGACCGATTGCGCGGCACTGCCGTCGCCCATGATATCGGCCATGTAGGGGGCAAAGATGAATGTCAGCAGCAGGGTGTTGTAGGGCTGACTGGCGAAATCAAAGAAGTACCAGCCCCAGATGCGCTTTTTCGCGGTGTTCATGCCCTGCCCCTGCTGTTTTGCCGATCAAGCCTGAAAAGGTGGCATCTGGCAAGCATCACCGCTGTGGTGGCCACGGGCGCGCAGCTTCGGCGGTGATCCAGTTCTGCACCCAATCGGGCAAGGCGGGGCTGGCGGCCATGATGCCAAGGGTGGCGGTGGCCTGTGCAGGGGCAATGATGCCGCCCTTTCCCACCACGGCTGCACGCAGCAACATGTGGCTGGTGCAATCGTTCCCGCGCCAAAAGCTTTGCTCCAGATAAAAGAACCGCGCGTCCCAGCCGATGCAGCGGCTGACCATGGTCACCTTCTGAAACACCGTCAGGCGGCGGCGATAGCGCGTGGTGTTGCCCGCAACCGTCAGCCCCCAGCCCTGCTGGGCCACGCCTTTGACAATGCCGATGCGCGCAAACAGCGGCAGGCGGCCCAGATCAAACAGCGTCAGCGTGCGGCCGTTGTTCAACTCGCGCCACGGATCCAGATCCCAGGGCCAGATGCGGTGGGAGGACACATGCGCATCAAATGGCGCCAAAGGCGGCGCGTTACGGAATTTCAGGATTTCCTTGGCAAGACGAAAGAACGGATACATCGGCAGCTCCTGTGTGGCGGCAGATGATGCGGGCTGCTGCCCATCGTCAAGCAGAACGCGGCGGAACGCGGTTGCCGTGGCTTGCGGATGAAGGTAGCTGTGGCACAACAGGTTGTGGTTCAGGAGGATGAATGACCAGCCCGATAGGATTGCTTTTCAACATCGTCTGGTTCGTGATCCTTGCACATGTGATCATAAGCTGGCTTTTGAACTTTGGCGTGCTGAACGCCCGTCAGCCGCAGGTGGCGCAAATCTGGTCATTGCTGAACCGGATGCTGGAGCCGATTTATGGCCCGATCCGCCGCATGCTGCCCCCCATGGGCGGGCTTGATCTGGCACCGCTGATCGCAATCATCATCCTGATCGTGCTGCGTGATGTGCTGACGCGTTACACCGGGCTGATGTGACCGAAGCTGCGTCCCTGCTTGCATCCATCTTTGGCTTTTCCGGGTTTCGGCCCGGTCAGGCCGAGATTGTGGACGCCGTGTTGGCCGGGCGCAACACGCTGGCCATCATGCCGACAGGGGGCGGAAAATCCCTGTGTTTTCAGCTACCTGCGCTGTGCCGGGATGGGGTGACGGTGGTGATATCGCCACTGATTGCGCTGATGCGTGATCAGGTGCGGGCGCTGAAGGCGGCGGGGGTAGAAGCGGGGGCGCTGACATCGGGTAATACGGAAGGTGAGACGGAAGAGGTGTTTGCGGCACTGGATGCCGGGCGGCTGAAGCTGTTGTACATCGCACCCGAACGCCTGGCCGCGGGGGCGACATTGCCCATGCTGCGGCGGATCAATACCACGCTGATTGCCGTGGACGAGGCGCATTGCGTCAGCCAGTGGGGGCATGACTTCCGCCCCGATTATCTGCGGATTGGTGAATTGCGCCGGGCGCTGAACGTGCCGTTGGCGGCGTTCACGGCCACGGCGGATGAGGAAACGCGGGCCGAGATTGTAACGCGGCTGTTTGGCGGGCTGGCCCCTGAAACGTTCCTGCGCGGGTTTGACCGCCCGAATATTCACCTTGCCTTTGCGGTAAAGAATAACCCGCGCGATCAGATACTTGGCTTTGCAGCGGCGCGGCGCGGGCAGGCGGGGATCATCTATTGCGCGTCCAAGGCGCGGACGGAATCCATCGCGCAGGCGCTGCGGGCCGAGGGGCATGCAGCCTGCCATTACCATGCGGGCATGGATCCGGATGAACGCCGCCGGGTGGAAATCCGATTTCAGCAGGATGACGGGCTGATCGTGGTGGCGACGGTGGCGTTTGGGATGGGGATTGATAAGCCCGATATCCGCTGGGTGGCGCATTCTGATCTGCCAAAGTCGATTGAGGGGTACTATCAGGAAATTGGCCGGGGTGGCCGCGATGGCGCGGCGGCGGAAACGCTGACGCTGTATGGGCCGGAGGATATTCGCCTGCGCCGCAGCCAGATTGACGAAGGCATGGCCCCGCCAGACCGCAAGGCGGCGGACCATGCGCGGCTGAACGCGCTGCTGGGATTGGCCGAGGCTGTGGGCTGCCGCAGGCAGGTGTTGCTGGGCTATTTCGGTGAGGATTCAGCGCCTTGTAGCAACTGCGATATGTGCGACCGTCCGGTGGATGTGTTTGATGCGACCGATGCCGTGCGCAAGGCGCTGTCGGCGATCTTGCGCACGGGGGAGTGGTTTGGTGCAGGCCATCTGATTGATATCCTTACGGGAAATGCCACTGCCAAGGTGCGCGAACGCGGGCATGATGCGCTGCCTACCTTTGCGGTGGGGCGTGATCTTTCCAAACCCGCTTGGGGGGCGGTGTTCCGGCAGATGATGGGGCGTGATCTGATCAGGCCGGACCCGGACCGGTTTGGGGCGTTGAAGATGACCGAGGCGGCGCGGCCGATCTTGCGGGGGGAACAATCCATCAGCCTGCGGCGCGATACGATTGCGGCTGCAAGCCCGCGTGTGCAGATAAAAACCCTTGTTTCAGAAGAGGATGCGCCGCTGCTGTCGGCGCTGAAGGCCAAGCGGCGGGCGCTGGCAGAGGCGGGGAATGTACCGGCCTATGTGGTTTTTCCGGACCGGACGCTGATTGAAATGGCCGAACGCCGGCCCGCCAATCTGGATCAGATGATGGGCATCACGGGCGTGGGTGCGAAAAAGCTGGAAAGCTATGGTGCGGCGTTTCTGGCAGTGATTACAGGGGCTTCGGTTGAGGCGCTGCACCCGGCGCGGCGGGCGCTGGTGGGGCAGACGGCGGCGGCGTTGTTTGACAGGCTGGCAGAAGTGCAGGTGGCGCTGATGCGGGGTGAGGATGGCACGGGCAAACCGCTGAGCCTGAGCCAAGGCCAGTTGCGCAAGATTGCGGAAGGGCGGCCTGCCAACCTGCACGAGTTGGACCGGATCGGGGATTTGGGTGGGGCCAAGGTGGAGCGGTTCGGCGAGGCGTTTCTGGCGGTGCTGCGCGAGGCCTAAGCCCTTGCGTGCGCTGTGTTAATTGGCCTGATTAACGAAACATGAATGGTATGGCTTTGGTATGGCTTTGGCCCAGAACGGGGCCAGACGCCGGGCAGGCGCGCGGCTGGTTAACGCACCATCCGCGAATCACGGCAAGGAAGGGCCGCTTGGGCAGTTGACAGGGGGTTGGCGGCGCTATCTTTACAGCGGAAATTCCGAAAGGACGCTGCCGCATGCTGACCGTGATTTCACCGGCCAAGAAGCTGGACCTTGCCCCTCTTGCGTTGCCAGAGGGCATGCAGCCGACGGAACCGCGTTTTGCGCGCGAGGCATCGGCGCTGGCACGGGTGGCGCGCAAGCTAAGCGTGGCAGAGTTACAGGGCCTGATGGCCATATCCGAGGCGCTGGGGCGGCTGAACCGGGACCGGTTCAAGGCGTTTGATGCGGCACCAGAGGCGATCAAACCGGCGGCGCTGATGTTTGACGGTGATACCTATGCCGGGCTGGAGGCGAAAACGCTTGACGCCGACGCACTGCGCCATGGGCAGGGGCATTTGCGGATATTGTCGGGGCTGTATGGCCTGCTGCGGCCTTTGGATGCGATTCAGCCGTACCGGTTGGAAATGGGCAGCAGGCTGGCGACGCGGCGGGGGGTGAACCTGTATGACTGGTGGGGGGCAAGCATTGCCAAGGCGCTGCGGGCCGATGCGGCGGTGGCGGGCACGGGGGTGCTGCTGAACTGTGCATCAGTTGAGTATTTCGGGGCGGTTGACGCCAAGGCGCTGAAGCTGCGGGTGATCACACCGGTGTTTCTGGAAGACCGGGTGGGCGGGGCCAAGACGATCAGCTTTCTGGCCAAACGGGCGCGGGGGGCGATGGCGCGGTTTGTGGTGGAACACCGGCTGACAGACCCTGCGGATTTGCGGGGGTTCACGACCGGGGGATATGCGTTTGACGCAGGCCAGTCTGCGGGCGACCGGATGGTGTTTGTAAACCGAACGGCACAGGACCAGCAGGAGCAGAATCAGGATCAGGACGCGGCGGCCTGATCATCGGTGATCGGGTGCGCGCCGGGCGGGCAATGGGCAGCCAGTGCAGCGGTGATGGTGGATTTGCGCAAGGGTTTGGTCATGTATTCATCAATTCCGGCGGCAAGGATGTTTTCGGCATCCCCCTCCATCGCGTGGGCGGTCAGCGCGATGATCGGCACGCGGGTGGCAGAGCCGCCCTCGGCCAGCCGGATGGCGCGGGCGGCATCGCGGCCATCCATTTCGGGCATGGAAATATCCATGAAGATCAGATCGGGCGACAGGGTTTTGAACAGTGCAACCACCTCAAGCCCGTTATTGGCGATGGTCAGTTCGATTGGCAGGTCCTGCACCATTTTGCGGAATACCAGCTGATTGGTGCGGTTGTCTTCGGCGGTCAGCACGCGCATCAGGCGCCGGGCGCTGATCGGCGGGGCTGCGGGTTCTGGCACGGGGGCCGCAGGTGGCACGGTCAGGCTGTGCAGGCGGCGGTACAGATCAGCGCGCAGCAGGGGTTTTTGCAACACAGTGCTGACCAGATTGCGGTCAAAATCGGCAGTGATGGCGGAAGACAGCAGCACGATGGGAATGGCCCCATGCCGCGCGCGAATGGCGGTGGCCAACGCAATGCCATCCATATCGGGCATGACGTGATCGGTGATGATGACATCATAGGCGGCATCGGCGGCCAAAGCGGCCAGCGCATCGGCACCGGACCGACACAGGGTGACATCAATGCCGCAGGGGGCCAGCTGACGTTCCAGAATGGTACGGTTGATGAACTGATCATCCACGACAAGGGCGCGCTGAATGCCGTGCGGCAAGGTGGGGGGTTCAGCCTCTTCGGCGACGGGCAGGGGCAGGCGGAAGCCGAAATTCGACCCGCGCCCCAGTTCGCTGTCTACCCAGACGGCGCCGCCCATGCGTTCAACCAGCTGTTTGGTGATGGCCAGGCCCAGACCCGTGCCTTCGAATTTGCGGTTGGCGGCGGATTCGACCTGATTGAATTCGCCAAACACATGGCCAAGATCAGCCTCGGCGATGCCGATACCGGTATCTTCGATATTGATGTGAAGTTGCTGATGGCCGGGTTCCGCCTCAAGCCCGACAACGCGAATGATGACATGGCCTGTTTCGGTGAATTTCACGGCATTGCCGATCAGGTTGGTCAGCACCTGCCGGATGCGGCCGGGATCGCCGATAAAACGGGTGGGCAGGAACATGTCAAAATCAATGAGCAGGTCAATGCCTTTGCTGCGGGCACGGGGTTGCAGCAGCATGGTGACTTCGTGAATGGTGCGTTCCAGATCAAAGGGTTCGGGGTGGAACGTCAGGCGTTCAGCCTCAATCTTGGAGTAATCCAGAATGTCATTGATGATGACCAGAAGCGCTTCACCTGAGGAACGGATAGTTTCGGCAAACAGGCGCTGATCTTCGGTCAGGGCGGTTTCGCACAGCAGTTCGGCCATGCCGACGACGCCGTTCATGGGCGTACGGATTTCATGTGTCATATTGGCAAGGAAGGCGGATTTGGCGCGGTTGGCGGATTCAGCGGCCCTGCGGGCCTGTTCCAGGGCTTCGGATTGCTGTTTCAGTTCGGTGATGTCACCGCGCAGGCAAACGCGGCCACCATCGGGCGTGGCGCGGTCAACCCGCCTGATCCAGCGCTGATCATTGGTAAGAAACAGGTTTTCACCACCAGCGGTGCGGTGGGCGGCCAGGCGTTCCTGCAGATGGTCGGCTTCGCGACCGATGCCTTCGGGATACAGTCCCTGACGCAGGCCTTCTTCAAAGATACTGGTGGCGGTGGCGCCGGGCACGATTGTATTGTGCAGGGCGGGAAACAGTTGGCGATACTGTTCATTGGCCATGATCAGGCGTTCATCACGGTCAAACACGGCAAAGCCATCAGTCAGCGCATCAATGGCGGCGCGCATGCGCATCTCATCGGTGATGTCCTGCAGCAGGATGACAACATCGCCGTCACGCGTGCGGCGGTCATGCAGGTGTTTCCAGCGGCCGGATGACAGTTTCAGCGTGGCGGGGGTGCCCGTCCCATCATCCCAGCGGGCAAGCATATCGGCGACCCAGTCACGCACGGGGGCATCGCCGATTTCGATGACGCCGGATTCGCCGGCGGCAATCAGCAGTTCGGTGTAGAACACGCCCTCTTCGATATCGACGCCGGGAAAGGAAATGCGAAAGGCGGTGTTGGCGGTGACAAGGCGGAGGTCGTTGTCAAAAATGGCAAAGCCGTCATGGATGGAATCGATGCAATCAAGCAGGCGGCGTTCGGCGGTGATGGCGGTGGTGTGGGCGCGGTCAAGATCACCGACAAAGTTTTCGGCCTGGCCTTTCAGGGTGGCGGCTTCGGACATGGCGGTTTTGGCGGTGTTGCGGTGTTCGACCATCTGGTGGAACAGGGTGCGCGCATGCAGGGCCAGCTTTTCATTGGCGGCAAACAGTTCGCGGCTTTTTTGTTGCAACAGGCGTTCGGCGGCCAGACGGCCGCGTCGTTCCAATGCAAGGCGTTCGCCAATATCGGTGTCCATGGTATCCGCAGAATTATTTTCAGGGCCTACCATGGATCAGGCAAGTGAAAACCGTCTTAATGAAAATGAGGGCGGGTAAGGGTTCTGCGACCTTGCGAAAACAGGGGTGCGCGTGGCACGATCTGCCCATTCAGTGACCTAGGGGGTTTTCATGCGCGCGATGGTTCGGGTTGGTGTGGTGTTTGCGGCTGTTGCGTGGGGCGTGCCTGCTTGGGCGCAGGATGTGGTGCCGGATACGCGGTTTGCGATGCAGCAGGATATTGACCTGCCAGGCGGCGATATTGCGCAGATGTTCGACACCACGTTGGAGGCCTGCCAGACGGCCTGTGCTGTGAACCAGTCGTGTGAGGCGTTTACGTTCAACACGCGGAATGGCAGCTGCTTTTCCAAGGCGGGTGCGGGGACGGGTGAGTTTTTTGCAGGGGCGGTGTCGGGGCTGGCGCTGAAGGCCGATGCGGGGGCCGAGGGGCTGGCAGGGCAGCGGGCGGCAGAAATGACGTTCCTGCAGGGCTGGGATGTGGGGCAGGCCACGGCGCAAGCGGCGGAGATGGGCACGCGGCATTATGTGAATAACTGGAGCCTTGAAGATCTGCGGATAGCAGATGAAGCGGCCAATGGTGATCTTGTTGATGCGGTGAACCTGTCGGGTGCGATGGTGGTGCTGACGGACAGCGGGGACGATTGGGCAACCTATGCGCAGCGACTGGCGGTTGCGGGTGGGGTCAGTGGCGATTTTCAGCAATACTACCGCGATCAGGCGGTTTATGCGGGGGTGAACGCCTATCTGCGCAGTGACAATGCAGGCCAGCAACACAGCATTCTGGTTGATCTGGCGCTGGCGTTTGAACAGGTGGGCCGTGGGCGCGAGATGGTGGGCGCGCTGCGGTTGGCGCAGGGCAAGCAAGGGCGCGATGATACGGCGGCGCTGCTGGATGAGGCGATTGGCAAATACGGCTTCCGTATTCTGGAAACGACCGTGCAGGCCGATAGCGCGCGGCCCAAGATTTGCGCTGCGTTCAGTGAAACGCTGGCGGCGGATACGGATTTTGGCAGTTTTGTGCAGCTGGACGATGCAGGGCTGACGGTCACGTCAGACGGGTATCAGACGCTGTGCGTGGAGGGCGTGCAGCATGGCGCGCGTTATACCGTGACGTTCCGCGAAGGCTTGCCTGCGTTTGATGGCCAGCAATTGGCGAAATCGGTTGAGATCAGCCAATATGTGAATGACCGCAGCCCGGCGGCGCGGTTCCCCAGCCGAGCCTACGTTTTGCCGCGCACGGCAGATGCGGGCATTCCGATTGAAACGGTGAACACCGATAAGCTGGACTTGACGCTGTTTCGGGTGACAGACCGCAATGCGCTGCGGTCGATGCAGGATTATTACTTTGGCCAGAACCTGCAGGATTACGCCGAGGATGTGTTTTCCGAAAATATCGGGGTGGAAATCTGGGCGGGTGAGGCGACGGTCGGGCAGGACATCAACAAGGACGTGACCACGCGCCTGCCGCTGGGTGAGGCGTTGGCGGGAACCCAACCGGGGATTTATGCACTGAAAGCGGCGGTGCCGGGGGTGGACCCGTATGAAAACGCACCGGCCTGGCAATGGTTTGTGGTCACCGATCTGGGGCTGACCACAATGTCGGGCACGGACGGGCTGCATGTGTTCGTGCGCGGTCTGGGTGATGCGGGGGCCAAGGTTGGCGTGACGGTGGATTTGCTGAGCACGGGGAATGAGGTGCTGGGGTCAGCGGTGACCGATGCGATTGGTTATGCGCGGTTTGATGCAGGGCTGACGCGGGGCACGGGCGGGGCGGCACCGGCGATGGTGATCGCGCGCGATGGCGATGCGGATATGGCGTTCCTGTCGCTGACCGACCCGGAGTTTGATCTGTCGGACCGGGGGGTTGAGGGGCGCGAGGCATCACCACCCTTGGACGTGTTCCTGACAACAGACCGGGGGGCCTACCGCGCGGGTGAAACGGTGTATGCCACGGCGCTGGTGCGCGATCCGCAGGTGCGGGCGGTGGCAGACCTGCCGCTGACGGCGATTTTCTATCGGCCGGATGGGGTGGAATACAGCCGTGCGGCGGTGGCCGATTTGGGTGCTGGCGGGCATGTGTTCCAACTGCCGGTGGCAGGCAATGCGCCAAGGGGCGTGTGGCGGCTGTCAGTGTTTGCGGATCTGGAGGCGGGTGCGCTGGCGAGTGAGACGGTGCTGGTAGAGGATTTTCTGCCAGAGCGGATTGATTTTGATCTGACGCTGGACGGGGCACCCATTACGCTGAATGCGGTGGCGATGCTGACGATTGATGCGCGCTATCTATTCGGCGCACCGGGGGCGGACCTTGCGATTGAGGGTGAGGTGGCACTGTCGCAACTGGGCGGGCTGGAGGCGATTCCGGGTTATCGGTTCGGGCGGCATGATGCGCCATTTGCGGGCGGGCTGGAGCCGATTGTGGGCGGGCAGACGGATGCCAGCGGGCGAGCGGTGATCGGGCTGACCCTGCCTGCGGTGGAAGATGTGGGCGTGCCGCTGGAGATGCGGGCGACAGTGCGGGTGGCGGAAGGATCGGGGCGTCCGGTGGAGCGTGTGATCAGCCGCGCTGTGGTGCCTGCGGGGGATATGATCGGGGTGAAACCGCTGTTTGATTTCGTGGTGCCCGAAGGTGAGGTGGCGCGGTTTGATCTGATCGGGGTCAGCCCGGACCTGACGGCGGTGCCGATGGAGGTGACATGGGCGCTGACGCGGATCAATACGGATTACCAATGGTATCAGGCGCAAGGGGACTGGTCGTGGGAGCCTGTGGTGACGCGCACGCCGGTGGCGGATGGTGAGGCGACGCTGGCGGCAGGGCCAACGGGGATTACGGCACCAGTGGAATGGGGCGAATATGAACTGGTGGTGACGCAGAAGGGCACGAAAACCGCCACGTCCATGACGTTTTATGCGGGCTGGTATGCGCCTGCGGGTGTGGAAAGCACGCCGGATACGCTGGAGCTTTCGCTGGATAAACCGGCCTATGCGCCGGGGGAGGTGGCCACCTTGCGGATTGTGCCACGGGCGGCGGGGGTGGCGCTGATCACGGTGCTGTCAAACCAGGTGGTGGCGATGCAGGCGGTTGAGGTGACGGAAGGTGAAAACCTGATCCAATTGCCGGTGACAGATGAATGGGGCGCTGGGGTTTATGTCACAGCCTCGGTCCTGCGGCCGATGGATGTGGCGGCGGGGCGCAACCCGGCACGTGCGATGGGGTTGTCTTATGCGGCGGTGGCTCCGGGTGCGCGGCAGTTGGGTGTGGCGGTTGAGGTGGCATCCGAGGCGGCCCCGCGTGGGCCGCTGGATGTGGCTGTGAAGGTGGATGGGGTGGCGGCGGGTGATGTGGCCTATGTCACGCTTGCGGCGGTGGATGTGGGGATTTTGAACCTGACGGGGTTCACGGCGCCCGATCCAGCGGGCCATTACTTTGGTCAGCGAAAGCTGGGTGTGGGTATCCGCGATGTGTACGGGCGGCTGATTGACGGGCTGAACGGCGCACAAGGATCGGTGCGGTCTGGCGGCGACGCGGGGGCGCAGGCGAATTTGCAGGCCCCCCCGCCGACAGAAGAGCTGGTGGCGTATTTTGAGGGGCCGGTGACGGTGGGCGCGGATGGCTATGCCCGCACCAGTTTTGATCTGCCGTCGTTCAATGGCACGGTCAAGGTGATGGCGGTGGCATGGTCGGGTGCTGCCGTAGGTCAGGCGCAGGCAGATGTGCTGGTACGCGATCCGGTGGTGGTGACAGCGAGTTTGCCGCGGTTCATGGCACCGGGTGATCAAGCCCGTGTGCTGCTGGAGATCGTGCATGCGACGGGGCCTGCGGGTGCGATGGGCCTGCAGGTGACGGGCGATGGCGTGACTTTGGGCGATGTGCCGGCGACGTTTGATCTGGCCGCCCAAGGCAAGGCGGTATTCGCGGTGCCGGTGACGGCGGGTGCGGTGGGCAACCAGACGATCACGGTTGCGCTGACCACGCCGGATGGCCGGGTGTTGACCAAGGACCTAGCCTTGCCAGTGCAGGTGAATGATCCGGAGGTGGCGCGGATAACGCGGTTTGATCTGGCGCAGGGGCAGAATTTCACCTTTGATCAGGCGGTGTTTGCGGGGCTGGTGCCCGGATCTGGGCGCGCAACGCTGGCCGTGGGGCCGATTGCAAGGCTGAACGCGCCGGGGATTTTGGCGGCGCTGGACCGCTACCCCTATGGCTGCACCGAACAGATGACATCACGCGCCTTGCCGCTGTTGTACTTTGGCGAGGTGGCTGCGGCGATGGGCAGCGCGGATGACCCGGAGGTGGCGGCACGCGTGCAAGAGGCGATCGGGAATATCCTGCTGAACCAGTCTGCCGAAGGGGCGTTCGGGCTGTGGGGCACGGGGTCGGGCGATATGTGGCTGGATGCGTTCGTGACGGATTTCCTGTCACGGGCCAAGGCCACGGGCTATGCGGTGCCGGACGCTGCGTTCAAATCAGCGCTGAGCAATCTGCGCAATCAGGTGAACTATGCGCCTGATTTTGATGGCAGCACGAATGGCGGGGGCACGGCGCTGGCCTATGCGCTGATGGTGCTGGCGCGTGAAGGGGCGGCGGCGGTGGGCGATCTGCGTTATTATGCCGATGTGAAGGGTGATGCGTTTGCGACACCCTTGGCGCAGGCGCAGCTGGGTGTGGCACTGGCCAGCTATGGTGACCAGCCACGCGCGGATGCGATGTTCGGGCGGGCAGCAGCGCGGGTGAATGCGGTGGGTGCGGATGCGGGCGAGCAGGTGTTCCGGGCGGATTACGGCACGGAGTACCGTGATGTGGCGGGGCTTCTGGCGCTGGCGGTTGAGGCGGGGTCAAACGCGGTGGACCGTGAGGTTTTGGGCGACCGGATTGCGACGCGCAGCACGGGCCTTTCGACGCAAGAGGCGACGTGGACGCTGCTGGCGGCGCATGCGCTGCTGGGCGATGATACGGCGGGCATCACGATGGATGGGGCGGCAGCGACGGGGCCGTTGGTGCGGGTGCTGGAAGGTGGCGGTGCGCCTGTGATTGTGGGCAACACGGGGGCCGATACGACGGTGACGGTGACAACCTACGGCGTGCCGGGCGAGCCGGAGCCTGCGGGCGGTAACGGCTACCAGATCACGCGCAGTTACTTCACGCTGACGGGTGAGGCGGTGGATGTGAGCCAAGTGGCGGCGGGCACGCGGCTGGTGGTGGTGCTGGAGGTATCACCCTTTGCACGGGGTGAGGCGCGGCTGATGGTTGCCGATCCGCTGCCAGCCGGGTTCGAGATTGACAACCCGAACCTGATGACGGCGGGCAGCACGTCCAGCATGGAGTGGCTGACTGCAGAAACCGAGGTAGCGCATGCGGAATTCCGGCAGGACCGGTTCCTGACGGCGATTGACCGCTATGACAACCGCCCGTTCAAGCTGGCCTATGTGGTGCGGGCGATCTCGCCGGGGGTGTTCCATCACCCGGCGGCATCGGTCGAGGATATGTACCGCCCGGACTTCCGCGCGCGCACGAATGCGGGCACCGTCACGATCACCGAGTGATGTGCAACTGCCTGCCATGGGTACCCCCCCTGCCCCCTGTGGGGAGGGGTTGGAGGTGGGCGGCACCCGGCGCTGACCCGGTTGCTGGCCGGGGCACTGACAGGCTTGCTGACCTTGGCGCCCCCCCACCCTCTCCCTCCCCCACCGGGAGGGAGGGAAGCGCCGGTTCTGCCTGTGCTGCGCGTTATTGCTTGCCGTTGAAGGTGCGAAACGCAACTGTCTGGCATGGCGATGATACCGCAGTGGCGGCTGGTTCATCGCGAGCGATGTTGGTCTTGGCCAAACGAATGCCATCGGCACCTTCCCTCCCCCTTGTGGGGAGGGGCCGGGGGTGGGGGGCGGCTGCAGCACGCCATGGCACCCCCCTCCCTCTCCCTCCCCCACAACGGGGGGAGGGCAGCGCCGGTTCTGCCTGTGATGAGCGCTATTGCTTGCCGCGTAACGCGCGAAACGCAACTGTCTGGCAGAGCGACGGCGTCGGGGTGGCAGCCCCTTCATCGCTGGAGATGTTGGTCTTGGCCAAGCGGATGCCATCGGCACCTCCCCTGCCCCGCGTGGGGAAGGGTTGGGGCTGGGGGGCACCGGATGATTGCTGGCGTGCCCCCCACCCTCTCCCTCCCCCACAACGGGGGGAGGGAAGTGCCCTTGCTTGCAAGGTGATGCGATGATGCGTGCGCGGTGGGTCTTTGCGGCGGCTGTCGGGTTGTTCCTGACGGGGTTTGCCATGGACCGTCTGCAGGATTGGGTCGATGCCACGATCCTGCCGCCGCTGGCGCAGGACACCGCCATTACCGTGCTGGACCGCGAAGGCCAGTTGATACGCGCCTACACCGTGGCAGATGGGCGCTGGCGGTTGGCGGTGGACCCGACGGCGGTGGACCCGGCCTATCTGGCGATGCTGGTGGCCTATGAGGACAAGCGGTTTTACGATCATGGCGGGGTGGATTACCGGTCAATGAGCCGCGCTGTGGCGCAGGCCGTCTGGAATGGCCGGGTGATTTCGGGCGGGTCCACGCTGACGATGCAGGTGGCACGCCTGCTGGAGGACAGCGGCACGGGGGCGGTGGGTGGCAAGCTGCGCCAGATCAGGGTGGCATGGGCGCTGGAGGCGCGTCTGACCAAGGATCAGATCCTGGCGCTGTATCTGCATCTGGCCCCCTATGGTGGCAATCTGGAAGGGGTGCGGGCAGCGAGCCTGTCTTACTTTGGCAAGGAACCCCGCCGCCTGACGCCCGCCGAGGCGGCCCTGCTGGTGGCCATCCCGCAAGCGCCAGAGGCGCGCAGGCCGGATCGTGCGCCAGATATGGCCGGGGCGGCGCGGGGCCGGGTGCTGGCGCGGGCGGTAGGTGACGGGTTGATTGATGCGGATCAGGCGCGGGCCGCACGGACAGAACCTGTGCC
>JAYUZO010000134.1:0-3326 GCA_043751715.1 Rhodobacterales bacterium
GCCCTCAAATGTGCCGCCATCACGCTGCTTGCCCTGACCCCCATCCCCGAGGCCTGATCCATGATCCCCTTGCTTGTCACCCTTCTGATCGCAGCCCTCGCTCTGCCCGTTCTGCGCCGCCGTTATTTCAGCTTTCAATCCCAGCGCCCGCAAGACCTTGCCGCCACCGGCCCCAGCTTTAACCTGAAGGACCACCTCAACGGCCCCATCCTGTGCGAAGGCCTGATTTACGGCCCCACCGGCCGCGTCACATCGCGCTTTGTCGCCAATATGGTAGGGTCCTGGGATGGCAACACCGGCACATTGCGCGAACGCTTTCACTATGACAGCGGCACCGTGCAAGACCGGGTCTGGACCCTGCATCTGTCCGACACCGGGGCCATCCGCGCCGAGGCGCCTGATGTGGTGGGCACCGGCACCGGACAGGTCAGCGGCGCCGCCGTCGTGATGCATTACAACATCAGACTGACCCCCGAGGCTGGCGGCCACGTTCTGGCCGTGACAGACTGGATGTACCTCTTGGAAAACGGCACCATCATGAACCGCAGCCAGTTTTCCAAATTCGGTGTAACTGTGGCAGAATTGGTCGCGACGTTCAGAAAGGTACCCGCATGAAAGACTGGACCGGAAAACGCTACTGGCTTGTCGGTGCGTCCGAAGGCCTCGGCCTTGCGCTGGCCCAGATCATGAGCCGCGCCGGCGTGGATCTGATCCTGTCGGCCCGCAGTGCAGATAAACTGGAACAGGCCGCAGCCAGCCTGCCCCGCCCGGCGCGTGCGCTGCCCTGCGATGTGGGTGACAGCGCATCGGTGCGCAGCGCTGCCGCCCAGCTTGGCCCGATTGACGGCGTGGTGTTTCTGGCAGGCGTTTACTGGCCCACCACGACGCAGGCATGGGATATGGAAGCGGTCGAAACCATGTGCAACATTAACCTCACCGGCTGCGCGCGGGTGGTGGGCGCGGTGATGCCGGGGCTGGTGGCCCAAGGGGCGGGGCATGTGGTGATCACAGGCTCCCTGTCCGGCTTTCGCGGCCTGCCGGGGGCGATTGGCTATGCCGCGTCCAAGGCGGGCACGATGTCACTGGCGGAAAGCATGTATTGCGACCTGCGCGGCGGCCCCATTCAGGTGCAACTCGCCAACCCCGGCTTTATTCGTACGCGGCTGACCGCGAAGAACGATTTCACCATGCCTTATATCATGGAACCCGAGGCCGCCGCGCGGGCGATGTGGGACCACATGAACACCGATGCCTTCAAGGTCAGCTTCCCCACCCTGTTCAGCCTGTTCTTCCGCCTGGGCCAATTCCTCCCCGACTGGGCCTATTACCGCCTCTTCGCCCCCAAGTAGGGTGCGCTACAGCGCACCGCGCACCGCGCACCAAAGATGGGCACATTGCCCATCCTACAAAACACCCCGCGCGCCCGCAGGATGGGCAATCCTGCCTATCCCCCCACCCCATCACACCCCATACACCAATCACCCCCCTCACCGGACCGAGCCCCCCCTCCCCCCAAATGGGGGAGGGCCGCCCAACCCGTAGGGCGGGGTTCACCCCGCCAACCCCCCAAACCACCCCAAAAGCCGTAAATTCCCCTTGCCCCACCCACGCAGCGCGGTGAATGTGTGGGCATGGATGTAAGTGAGATCAAAGACCGCGATTCATTGCAAACTTGGCTTGAAACGCTGCGCCAAGAGGAAACGATTGCTATCTGGCATCGAATCAGTTTGCGGGTGGCACCACTACTATTTCGATCGGGCGCTTTCTTAGCGTTGCCAAGCGTTCAGCTGATCGCCCTAATTCTTTTGCGCTGCAATTTCACTTCGGGTGTTGCACGCGAATGGCCAACACCCGAAATCAAACACGCTTCGAGGTTGGCTGTTTCTGCCGCCAAATCCGCGCCAACCATTCTCGATCCAAGTCAAGCTTTTATCTATTCCGCTTTCGCCGCCTTTTCGGTCGATGCTGCAACTTCCGCCGCAGGTGCAGTCAACGATTTCGCCACTTCAACTGCCGCTTCTGCCTACTTCGCCAACCGATCAGCCTATTCTAACGATGATGCCTTCTGGCACTCCATCCGCATCGACGCCACCGCCCTCCTCGCCGGTACCGCCCCCCTCACCCTGCCCCTTTGGCCCGATACCCCACCCGACTGGTTCACCACCGCCGAGGCCCAAATGCGCGCCTACTGGGCCGCCGACCCCACCCTCTGGTTGTTCTGGCAACGCTGGTGGGATGCCGCCACCGCAGGCCGCCCCCTCGATTGGCAACTCCAACACGACATCGCCCTCATCCCCAATGACATCTGGCAATCCGGCCCCGGCCCGGTGGCCGAGGCTATTGCACAGATCGAGGCGGCACATCAGCAGGCGCAGCGCGAACCCACGCTGGACGCTCAACTTCAGCGCCTGCCCGCGCCAACTGACCGCACCCGCAACATCAAATTCGTCGTCCAGCAAGTCACCTTGCTGCAAGACCTCATCGAAGACGAATACGAATACCTGCGCGGCCATAACGGTAGATCAGCAACGGAACAGCCCTTGCTTGATCAGCAAAGGGCAACCCTGCAAAGGCTGCGCGATCTGGTGAAGGTCATGCTCGTCGCTTTGGAGGGCGATCCATCGCCTTCAACCGCACTGACAGTCGTGAATGAAACCCTGCCCGCTGTGGCAGACGAAACCCAAACCCTAATCGACCAAGGCGCAAAACCGCAAGTCAGCGCACAAATATACGCCATCGCGGCCGCTGTAAAAGTACTTACTGAAAGCGGGGTGCCGGGCGATGTTGCTGCGAAGATCGCTTATGCCGAAGAGGCGGGTGGCTTTTTCAAAAGGCTGTTTCGCCGCTGAAAATAGGCCTTGAAAAGGCGCCCCCCCTTCACCTGCCCCCAAATACCCCAAGCGTTTGCGGCCTGGCCCTCAATCCGCCCTCACCCCACAAACCGCGCCTCAATCAGCCCCCGTACCGCGTTGCCCACCCACAGCCGCACGCCGCCCAAATCCCCCACCATCAGCACCTCCTCCGGCACCGCCATCGCCGCCCGCAGCACCCCCGGCAGCAGCCCGCAGGCCAAAGGCGGCGTCCGCATCCCCAGACCCCGGTCAAAGAACACCGTCGTGATTGTCCCGTCGCACACTTCACCGCGTTCGTTGGCAAACACCACCTCGTCCAGCCCCGCCCCCAGCCCCGCCCGCGCTGCATCATACACCCCGCGCCGCGTTGCTTTCACCCCCAGCCAGGCATCACCCGAATACAAACGCGCCTCTGCCAGCCCCACCCGCCAGGCAACCGCCGCCACCGGCAAGGGCGCGGCCTCCAGCACCACC
>JAYUZO010000135.1:0-8199 GCA_043751715.1 Rhodobacterales bacterium
GCGGTTTCGCATCGGAAACACGGTAAGGCGGTTTTTGCCAGATTCGCGTCGCAATCCCCCCTCGCGCTGTGCTGATCCGTCGGTATCACAGCGTAAACATCCCCCGGAGTTGTGCCATGGCCGTCAAGACCGACATCGAAATTGCCCGCGAAGCCAATAAAAAGCCGATCATGGAGATCGGGGCAAAGCTGGGTATCCCGTCAGAGCATTTGCTGCCCTACGGCCATGACAAGGCCAAGATCGGGCAGGATTTCATCAAGGGGCTGGCGGGTAAAAAGGATGGCAAGCTGATCCTTGTAACGGCCATCAACCCCACCCCTGCGGGTGAGGGCAAGACGACGACAACGGTGGGTCTGGGTGATGGCCTGAACCGCATCGGCAAAAAGGCGGTGGTCTGCATCCGTGAGGCCAGCCTTGGGCCGAACTTTGGCATGAAGGGCGGCGCTGCGGGCGGCGGTTACGCGCAAGTGGTGCCGATGGAGGAGATGAACCTGCATTTCACAGGGGATTTCCACGCGATCACATCGGCGCATAACCTGCTGTCGGCGATGATTGATAACCACATCTACTGGGGCAACAGCCTTGATATTGACGAACGCCGGATCGTCTGGCGTCGGGTGATGGATATGAATGACCGCGCGCTGCGCGATATCGTGGTCAGCCTTGGTGGCGTGTCGAACGGCTTTCCGCGCCAGACCGGGTTTGACATTACGGTGGCGTCCGAAGTGATGGCGATCCTGTGCCTGTCGAACGATCTGGACGATCTGCAAAAGCGGTTGGGCGATATCGTGGTGGCCTACACGCGTGAGAAAAAGCCGGTTTATGCGCGGGATATCAAGGCTGATGGCGCGATGACGGTGCTGCTGAAGGACGCGATGCAGCCCAATCTGGTGCAGACGCTGGAAAACAACCCGGCCTTTGTGCATGGCGGGCCGTTTGCCAATATCGCGCATGGATGTAACTCGGTGATTGCCACCAAGACGGCGCTGAAGCTGGGTGATTATGTGGTGACGGAGGCCGGTTTCGGGGCTGACCTTGGCGCGGAAAAGTTCTTCGACATCAAGTGCCGCAAGGCGGGGCTGAAACCATCCGCTGCGGTGATCGTGGCCACGGTGCGCGCGATGAAGATGAACGGTGGGGTGGCCAAGGCTGATCTGGGGGCTGAAAACGTGGCCGCCGTGCAGAAGGGCTGCCCAAACCTTGGGCGGCATATTGGCAATGTGAAGGGGTTTGGCGTGCCGGTGGTGGTGGCGATCAACCATTTCTACAGCGACACGGATGCCGAGATTGCGGCGGTCAAGGCCTATGTGACCGAACAAGGCGCAGAGGCGATTTTGTGCAAGCATTGGGCGCAGGGTTCGGCGGGGATTGAGGAACTTGCGCATAAGGTGGTGGCGATGGCGGAAGGGCCGTCAAACTTTGCGCCGCTGTACCCGGATGAAATGCCGCTGTTTGCCAAGATCGAAACCATTGCCAAGCGGATTTACCATGCGGATGAGGTGATTGCCGACAAGTCGATCCGGGATCAGCTGAAAACATGGGAGGCGGCGGGCTATGGCCATCTGCCGATCTGCATTGCGAAAACGCAGTATTCATTCACCACCGACCCGTCAGTGCGCGGGGCACCTACGGGGCATTCGGTGCCGGTGCGTGAGGTGCGATTGAGCGCGGGGGCGGGGTTCATTGTGGCGATCTGCGGTGAGATCATGACGATGCCGGGCCTGCCCAAGGTGCCAAGCGCCGAAGTGATCCGGTTGAATGATCTGGGCCATGTCGAGGGGCTGTTCTAAAGCGGCGTTCTGACCTATCTGATGGGCACCACCAAATCGGAGCCGCTGATGAAAACGCCGCAGGATTGCACCACGATGGCCGATATCCGAGCCGAGATTGACCGCCTGGACGAAGACCTTGTCCGCCTGTTCGCGCTGCGGGCGGGGTATATTGACCGGGCGGCAGAGATCAAGGTGACAGAAGACTTGCCCGCGCGGATCGGATCACGCGTGGAAGAGGTGGTGGCAAACGTGCGCCGCCATGCCGAGGTTTATGGGCTGCCGCCGGAGCTGGTGGAAAAGTTGTGGCGGCGGCTGATCGACTGGTCGATTGCGCGCGAGGAAAGCAAGCTGGGGCCGGATAGTTTGCGGAAGGGATAAGAGGTGAAGACTCATCACGGCAGACCGGGCGGTCGGGCGCTGGAACTGAGTCTCTTGTTCTCGCTTATGGCTGTAACGGTAGCGCTTCCGGTTGGTTTGATCTTCTTACTTAGGTGGATGGGAAACGGATTAAGCGGTCCAGCGATTGGTGCAGGAATTGCTTTATCAGTGCCGCTATGGCGGGCATTTTTGCGCTACTACAAATACGAGCTTCATACACTGAAGCCGATCACGAAAAAGGACGACCCCAAATGACGACCATTATCGACGGCAAGGCCTTTGCCGCGCGCGTGCGGGGGCAGGTGGCCGAACATGTGGCGCGGCTGCGCGATGAACACGGCATCCAGCCGGGGCTGGCGGTGGTGCTGGTGGGCGAAGATGCGGCGTCACAGGTCTATGTCCGGAACAAGCATGCCAGCACGGTTGAAGTTGGAATGGCATCTTTCGAACATCGGCTGGCGATTGATACGCCAGAGGCGGTGCTGCTGGCGCTGATCGACCGGTTGAATGCGGATGCGTCAGTGCATGGGATTTTGGTGCAATTGCCGCTGCCCGCACATTTGAACGCCGAACTGGTGATCAACCGGATCAACCCGGCCAAGGACGTGGACGGCTTTCACATATCGAACGTGGGCTTGCTGGGCACGGGGCAGAAAAGCATGGTGCCCTGCACGCCTTTGGGCTGCCTGATGATGCTGCGCGATCATCACGGAAGCCTTGCGGGGATGAATGCAGTTGTGGTGGGCAGGTCCAACATCGTGGGCAAGCCGATGGCGCAACTGCTGCTGGGCGATAGCTGCACGGTGACGATTGCGCATAGCCGGACCAAGGATCTGGCGGCGGTGTGCCTGGGGGCGGATATCCTTGTGGCGGCGGTTGGGCGGCCAGAGATGATCACGGGTGACTACGTCAAACCGGGGGCGACGGTGATTGACGTGGGCATCAACCGGGTGGAACGCGACGGCAAGACGCGGCTGGTGGGCGATGTGGATTATGCATCAGCGGCGGCTGTGGCGGGGGCGATCACGCCGGTGCCGGGGGGCGTGGGGCCGATGACGATTGCCTGCCTGTTGGCCAACACGGTAACGGCCTGCTGCCGGGCGCACGGGTTGGCAGAGCCAAAGGGTTTGACGGCGTAAGGCGGGGTTAACCCCGCCCTACCGGGGCATCGGGCAGGGTATCGCGCGGGTGCCGGTCAGGATGGCCAGCGCATGCGGTGCCATCAGGGTGGTCAGGGCCGGGGCATCGGTCCACAGACCACCGGTATAGGCGCCGTAAGCAGGCATGATGATGCGCTGTGCATCGATCAGGAAACAGGGCCTTGCTGTGCCGCCAAGGCGTGCCTTGGGGTGATAATGGCCTGAAATCTCGGGCGTGGCATGTGTTGCGATATGGCGGCAGGCGGCGTCACCAAGGGTGGTTTCGGCACGGTGGCTGCCACCAAAACCATGGCTGCCTGCATCATGGTTGCCCATCACCCATGTCCATTTGCGCCCGGCCATCAGGCGGGTCAGCAGCATCTGGTCAGCCTCATCCAGTGATTGGGCGGCGGTCAGATCATCAAATGAATCGCCAAGGGCGATGACGGATTTGCCATCGGTACGGTCCAGATCATCGGACAGGCGCATCAGGGTTTCGCGGGTTTCATAGGGCGGCAGCAGTGCGCCGCCACGGCGGGCAAGACGTTCAGATTTGCCAAGATGCAGGTCGCTGACCAGCAGGGTGCGGCCATCGGGCCAGAACAGGGCACCCGAGGGCAGGGCGACAAGGGCAAGGCTGGCAAAGGCAAAGGCATGTCCGTTCATGGCTTGTTCTTGCCGGGTTTGGGGGTTTTGCGCAAGGCAGGATGATAAAGGCGCCTCCCTCCCCCCGCTGTGGGGGAGGGTTGAGGTGGGGGGCGTGCCATTGGTGACGACAGACCCCCCACCCCCAGCCCTTCCCCACAAAGGGGGAGGGGAGGCGCGTTATGCCAGCCCGGCCACCTGCATCAGGCGTTCGGCAGCGTCGGCCAGCATTCGTTCGCGTCCCTCGCCTTTTACCGGAATGCGCCCCGGTTCCAGAAACAGCGGGGCGGCCAGTGGTGTGACCCGGTCCAGCCGCACACAATCAATCCGGCCTGCGACGCGCGCGAACATCTCCTCAATCCGGCCAAAGTCGATCAGGCCCCTGTCCGCCTCTTCGCGCGTGATTTGCAGCATGAGGTGACTTGGGTCGTACTTTAGCAATGTATCGTAAAGAATGTCCGAACTGAACGTCGCCTGCCGCCCCGATTTGCGCCGCCCCTGATGGCTGCGTTCGATCAGACCGGCAATGATGGCAGCACCCCGGAACGTGCGCTTCATCACCATGTTGCCGGCAAGCCAGCCTTCCAGCCCCGCGCGCATGCGGTCAATATCGAACAGCGGCAGGGGGTTGTGGACGGCGTCCAGCCCCCAGATCAGCGTGGCATAATCGGTGCAGACAAAGCCGAGGGGCGCAAGACCCGCCTCCTCCATCTGTTTAGTCAGCAGCAGGCCCAGCGTCTGCTGCCCGTTGCGCCCGGCAAAGCCGTAGATGCACAGATGTTCGCGTCCGTCATGCGGAAAGCTTTCCACCAGCAGGCGGCCGGGTTCGGGCAGGCGGGAAACCTGCCGTTGCAGCGCCAGCCAATGGGCGGTGTGGGCGGGCAACTGCGGCCACGCGTCCTGTTGAAACATCTGCAGAATGCGGTGGGTCAGCAGGGTGGAGGTGGCGAATTTGGTGCCGTTGAAGGTGGCGACCTTGGGGTCGCGTCCTGGGGTGCGGCTGACCTCCACCGTCATCTCGCGCAGGCCTTCGTAGCGCACCACCTCGCCGCCGATCAGGAAGGTATCACCGGGGGTCAGGGTGGCGGCAAAGGCCTCTTCGACCTCACCCAAGGGCACGCCGCCCATGCGGCCACGCAGGCGGACCTTCAGGGTTTCGATATCAATGATGGTGCCAAGGTTCTGGCGGATGACGGCGGCGGCGCGGGGGTCACGCAGGGTGTATTTGCCAGCGCGGATCATCAGGCGTTGCCAGCGGTCATACGCGCGCAGAGCATAGCCGCCGGTAGCTGTGAAATCAAGGCAGGCGTCGAATTGCGGGCGGGTGAGGGTGGCGTAGGGGCCAGCGGTGGTGATTTCAGTATAAAGCTGATCGGCGTCAAAAGGCCCGGCGCAGGCGGTGGCAAGGATGTGCTGGCACAGCACATCACGGGGGCCGGGGCCGCGGGGTTCGCCATCCAGATCATGGTCGCGCACGGCCTGCAGGGCGGCCTGACATTCGACGACTTCGAACCGATTTGCAGGCACGATCAAGGCCTTGGAGGGGGCGTTGTAGCGGTGGTTGGCGCGGCCGATGCGCTGGACAAGGCGTTTGACGTTCTTTGGTGCGCCGACCTGAATGACCAGATCGACATCGCCCCAGTCGATGCCAAGGTCAAGGCTGCCGGTGCAGACGATGGCGCGGAGTTGGCCTGCGACCATGGCGGATTCGATGCGTTCGCGCTGTTCGCGGGCGAGGCTGCCGTGGTGGATGCCGATGGGCAGATCATCGGTATTGGCCAGCCAGAGGTCGTGGAAAAACAGCTCGGCCTGCGCGCGGGTGTTGTGAAAAATCAGGGTGGTGCGGTGGGCTTTGACGAGGTCAAGCACGGCGGGGATGGCATAGCGGCCGCCACCACCGGCCCAGGGGGGTGGGGCATCGGTCAGCAGCATCTGGATATCGGGGTCGGGGCCGGGGTCGGCTTGGAGGATGTGGGTGGTGGGGCCAAGGAAGCGGGCGAGGGTGGGGGGGTCTTCGACGGTGGCGGAGAGGCCGACGCGGCGGAGGGTGGGCGACAGTGTGTGCAGGCGGGCGATGTTGAGCATCAGTTGATCGCCGCGTTTGGATTCGGCGAGGGCGTGGATTTCATCGACGATCACGCGTTGCAGGCCTTGGAAAATTCTGGGGGCGTCTTCGTAGGACAGCAAAAGGGCGAGGGATTCCGGGGTGGTCAGCAGGATATGGGGCGGGTCGGCGCGCTGGCGGCGGCGTTGGGTATAGGTGGTGTCGCCAGTGCGGTCTTCGACGCGGATTTGCAGGGCGGCCCCTTCGATGGGGGTGCGCAGGTTGCGGCGGATATCGGCGGCCAAGGCCTTGAGCGGGCTGATATAAATCGTGGGCAGGCCGGGGGGCGGGGTGGGGCCAAGCTCGGCCAAAGTTGGCAGGAAACCGGCAAGGGTCTTGCCGCCACCGGTTGGGGCAATCAGCAGGGTGGCGGGGTCTTGGGCGCGGTCCAGCATAGCGGTTTGGTGGGGGTGGAGGGCCCAGCCTTTGGCGGCGAACCATGCGGAAAGGGTGGGGGGGAGGAGGGTCATGGGGGAGAGATAGTGTGTATGGGGGCGGTTGCGAAGGGGGTTTGTTTGGGGGTGCAAGGGTGCTGCGTAAGTGCTTGCGAACGCTGTGTTAATTGGGGGGATTAACGGAAAGTTAAGGGTATGGCTTTGGTATGGAAAGGGGCCAGCATTGGGGGGGACGTTGCGCGGGGTGCGTTAGGGCCGGCGGGGCGTTAGGGAATCGGGTGGGATAGGGGATGTGTCGCGGGGGTTTGACGTGGTGGGAACCGCCGTTAACGCAATATCAACCATCTTTCGATGATCCTGTGCGCAACGATGCGTGGCAAGGATATCTGCATGAACCCGGTGGACGAATACGCGCGGCTGAAGGCGGAGATCAAGGGGCTGCAGGAGCGGGCAGAGGTGTTGCGCGACGGGTTCCTGCGGCCGGGGGCGCGGCTGCGGTCAAACCAGTTCGAGATCAGGGTGAAACGGTCAAAGCGCCGGGTGTTCCAGAAGGATCGGCTGCCTGAAGCGGTGCTGGCCGACCCGCGCTATTGGGACGAACGGGAAAGCGAGATTGTGACCTGCCATGAGATCGGGATGGTGGGCGCGGAAGATGATGATGTGGTTTTGATCGAATAAGTGGTGGCTTGGCAGCTGCCCCCCTCCCCCAGCCCCTCCCCACGGGGGGGAGGCGTGGGGTGATTGGCGGGTGGGATTGTTGGTTGGGGTAGGGTGTCGGGTTGCAGCCCGGAATGCGTGGCTTATGGGTGGCTAACCCGCAAGCAAAGTTCCCACGACTGTGTTTTGAAACCAGTCGCGATTTATTAGAACGCCATTCACGATGTACAGGTCCACCACTTCATATCTGGCCTGCGCATTACCTTGACCTACCAAGATATACACCTCGGGTCCGTTATCCATTGAGAGCACGAGTCGAAACTGTTCGGGGTCGGCCTGTTCTTCGTGTTTTCTCAATGTGAAAAGCACTGAATCGAAGTCGGTAATGCGATCATCGGCAAAGTAGCAGACGCCTTCAGAACCACCGACGCCAACTGCAGTTATTGCGCCTGCAATAATTGTTGCAGGGGCCATGGCAACTGCAGCAACCGTACCGACCACGCCGCCAGTACCGCCAACAATACCTACAGTTCCCGCCGCTGATGCGCCTGCCGCAGTTGAGCCGACCATTGTCAGCCCGGTCACAGAATGAGTTAATGTGTACAATCCGGCAGCCTGCATAGCTGGGCCAGCTACCAAAGCACCTGTCCCGGCTACCCCGACAACACCAGTCGCTTCATCACCCACAAGGCTGCTTAGTCGATAGTCGCAAATTTCGGCTTGGGCGGCTGTTGATAAAGCTAAGCAGGCAAGCGTCATGGGCAGAAGTTTTGAGGTTTGCATTTCAAATCCCTATGTACGTTTTACGGCACTACTACTTTAGCTTATGATAAGCTGGATGGCTACAGTCAAGATCGACAAGAAGCTGTCCATCCTTACCGTGGGTTTTTGTGCGCCGACGATTGTTGAAAAAGCCTTCGTTTGCGTAGGGCTTTGTGAAGCATCCATCATTTGTTTTTGTTTGGGACCGCGTAAAGCAAGGGTGACGCGCAAATCTGACGAGGGAAGGGGGGGCGTGCTGGCGGGTGGTTGGGCTGATATGTGGCCCTCGTCTTGTCGCTGCTGGAAACTGACGCTGCCTTGGGGCTTGGCGGAGTTGGCCCGTGACG
>JAYUZO010000136.1:0-54599 GCA_043751715.1 Rhodobacterales bacterium
AATGCTGATTTGAAATCAGGGATTTCACAGCTGACACAGGAAATGACAACCGGCCTGAAACAGGATCCGGCCAGGCATTTGTCGGGTGATGTGGGTGCACTGACGGGCATCGATTCCGCCCTTGCGCGACTGGGCGCATATACGCGGGCGGCCAGTGACCACGCCCTGTTCACCGGCGCCATGCAGACAGCGCTGGGTGCCGTGCAGGATCTGACATCTGATCTGGTGCCATCGCTGTTGTCTGTCACGTCAACCGGCAACACAGGGTCCATGGCGGTAGTCTCGCGGGAGGCGGGTCAGGCGTTCAAGACTGCGGTCAGCCTGTATAACACGCGGCTTGGCGACCGGGCGCTGTTTGCCGGCGATCAGACCGCGACAACGCCCTTGCTGCCCGCAGACCAGATTTTGCAGCAGATGCAAACGGCGGTTGCGGGGGCCCTGACGGTGCAGGATGCCGAGGCAGCACTTGACACATGGCTTAATTCGCCAACGGGCTTTGTGGCAACGGCTTATCAGGGCGGGGCGGCCCTTGCCGATCTGCCCATCGGCCCCGGCCAATCCGTTTCGGTTGATATCACAGCCGCTGATCCGGCGATTCGTGAAACGCTGAAGGGGTTGGGCATGGCGGCCTTGCTGCAACAGGGGCTGTTCACGGGCGACCCGCCGCTGCAAGCCGCGTTGATCCAGCGTGCAGGTGAGGTGCTGGCCGCCGGGCAGAACAGCCGCGCGCTGATGGCCGGACGGCTTGGCACGGCTGAAGGCCAGATTGATGATGCGCAAACCCGGAACACGGCCGAGGTCAGCGCACTGCACATTGCACGCCTGTCGCTTGTGTCTGCTGATCCCTTTGACGCGGCGGCCAAGCTGCAAGAAGCGCAAGGGCAGCTTGAAACGCTTTATACTTTGACCGCGCGCCTGTCGCGCCTGAGCCTGGTGGATTTCCTGCGATGATCAGATTCTTGATTGCATTGTTCCTGTCTGCACTGCCCGCCTTTGCCGAGCCGATCCGCCTGAAAGATCTTGTGGAATTCGACGGGGTACGCGGCAACGATCTGGTGGGATACGGCCTGGTTGTGGGCCTGAACGGCACGGGGGATGGATTGCGCAATGCGCCGTTTACCGAAGAAATCATGTCCAATCTGCTGGAACGGCTGGGTGTGAATGTGACGGGGGAATCGTTTCGGCCCAAGAACGTGGCGGCGGTTTTCGTGACGGCGCGGCTGCCGGCCTTTGCACGGTCCGGCGCGCAGATTGATGTGACAGTGTCGGCGATTGGTGATGCCAGCAGCCTCTTGGGTGGCACGCTGATCATGACACCGCTGAATGCGGCAGACGGCCAGATTTACGCGGTGTCGCAGGGCACGATCATTGCCGGCGGCGTGTCGGCCGAGGGCGATGCGGCGCGCGTGGTGCAAGGGGTGCCTACAGCGGGCATCATTCCGGCAGGTGCGCGGGTAGAGCGTGAGGTGGAGTTTGATTTTGGTGCGCTGACCACCCTGCGGCTGGCGTTGCGCAGTGCAGACTTTACCACGGCGGCCCGCATTGAAGGGGCGATCAATCAGGAATTTGGGCGGGCGGTGGCGCAGATGCTGGATGCGGGCACGGTGGTGATTGATCTGTCGCGCACGAACATGCCATCGCCCGCGCATGCGGTCAGCCGGATTGAAAACCTGCCGATCACCCCTGAAACGCGGGCGCGGGTGATTGTGGACCAAAGGTCAGGTACGATTGTGATGGGTGAAGATGTGCGCATCAGCCGGGTGGCGATTGCGCAGGGTAATCTGACGCTGCGGGTCGAGGAAAATGCGCAGGCGGTGCAGCCCAACCCGTTCAGCGAAGGGGAAACCATCGTTGTGCCACGCACGGATGTAAGCATTGATCAGGATCCGGGTACGGGGCTGGCCGAGGTGCGGGGTGGCACGGATCTGTCAGAGGTGGTGGCGGGGTTGAACGCTTTGGGTGTTGCGCCGAATGACATGATCGACATTCTGAAAAGCATTCATGCAGCGGGTGCTTTGCACGCAGAGTTCATTGTGAACTGAAGGGCGGCGTTGGTGCAGTCAGAAATAACTGCGGACCAACGCGCCGGATATGAGCGCCCAGCCATCGGCCACCACAAAGAACGCAAGCTTGAACGGCAAAGATACGATAGCGGGTGGCACCATCATCATGCCCATCGACATCAGGACGGCGGCAACAACCAGATCAATGATCAGAAACGGCAAAAAGATCAGAAAGCCGATTTCAAAGGCGCGCTGAATTTCTGACAGCAGGAACGAAGGCACCAGCACGGAAAGCGATGCATCGGCAGGCAGGCCGGTGGCATCAGGCCGCAGGGCCTGCATGGCAAGGAATGTGTCAGGGTCCACACGTGCCGCCATGAAAACCCGGAACGGCGCCATGGTGGCCTCAAACGCCTGTGGCAGATCAAGCTGCCCGGCTGACAGTGGTGCCAGCCCGTTCTGCCAGGCCTCGGTCAGCACCGGGTCCATTACAAACCATGTCAGAAACAGCGCAAGGCTGACGATCAGCATGTTGGGGGGCGATTGTTGCAGGCCAATTGCCTGCCGCAGAATCGACAAGACTGTGACGATAAAGGGAAAACACGTCACCATCACGGCCAGCCCCGGCACGATGCTGAGAACGGTGATCAGCAACAACAGCTGCACTGAACGCCCGGCCAGCTGACTGTTGTCTGCGCCCAGATCGATAGAAATATCCTGCGCAAAGCTCGGACCGGCAAGTGTGACAAGCACGCAAACCGCCACCGCAATCCGCAGCATCAAAGTGCGCTCCGCAGGTTGGCAACTTCGGTCAGGCGCACGGCAAGCTGGCCTGCCTGATCGCCCGATAGTTCCTGCAATTCGCCCCGCGCAATCAGCCTGTCACCGACATACAGTTCAACCGGGTCATCAACGCGCCGGTCAAGCGGCAGAATCGCATCCCGGCCGATCTTCATCAGATCGGCAATCAGCGGGCGGGCCTTGCCAACGCAAATCGTGATCTCAATCGGCACAAGGGCAAAGGGGTTGGTGTCTTGATTATCCATGTTTGCGTTCCTGTTCTGCTTGATCGAAAAAGCTGTGGACGACTGTCATGATCTGCTGCACGGCACGGTCCGTGTCGATCAGGGTTTCGTCGCCGTTTTCAAAGCGAAGAAAGACCTGACCGTCCGGCAATCCGGCCTCTTCGATCACCTTAAGCGTCAGGCCCTTGGCCTTGATCGCCAGACTTTCCAGATGGCGGCGGGTTCTGGGGTTTACGTGAACGCGCACCGGGGCCTCCAGCACCGCTTCGGCCCGTGGCATGAGGATATCGAGGATATGATCAGCAAGCAGGTCCCGGCCCAGGGCGGGCAACAGCCGCCCCATCATGGTGGTCAGCAGGGGACGCAGGCCGCGCAACAGGTGCATGCGCGCCTCTTGAAAGGTAAAGCCAAGGGCCTGCAGGTTTCTGGCAACCTCGTCTTCAACCTTGGACCGGTCAGTGTTAGTGGCAGTGGTGGCATCATCCCACCCAGCGGCATAGCCTTTGTCAAAAGCGGCAAGTCTGGTTTCCTCTAACTCCACTTTACCCAGCACCACGATATCCGAGGCTGGGGTTGGGGCGGCAAGGTGAAAGACTTCCAGTTGGACGCGTGACATCATGTTGTTTCCTCTTCCTTCTCCATCCAGCCGCGCAGAATTTCGATTGATTCGGTCTGTCGGGCATCAATCAGACGGCGCAGGCGGCTGACGGGGTCATTGCCAATTTGCGGATCTTCAATATCATTTGCCGACCGTGCAGAGGCGCCATTCGGGCTGAACGCATCCTGAATTTCGCCCGTCAGGGCCATGCCGTTGGCCCCCGCACCGGACGACGCGAGCGAGGATGATGATGGCAAGGCCAGTGGCCGGGCATCTGCAGAAATCTGTCCGCGGCGCTGTGGATTTGACATCAGAATGGGCCGCAGCACGAACAGACCCAACACCAGTGCCACCACTGCCAGCACGGCAATCTGGATGATCTGCATCAGGTCAATCGGGCCGATCCATGCGGCGGCAACCGCTTCAGACCCAACTGCAACAGGAATGGCCTGCTGAAAGCCAAGTGATTTGACCGTCAGCACGTCACCCCGCGTTTCATCCAGCCCCATGGCCGAAGCCACCAGTTCACGCAATATCGCGATTTCGTCTTCACTGCGGGGTTCGCGGGTTTCCGTCCCGTCGGCCGCAACTACCGTCATATCGTCAAGCAGCACGGCCACGCTGATCTTGCGCGTGGCACCGGGGCTGCGCACTACAGCGCGTGATGTTTCAGATACTTCATAGTTCACGCGTTCGCGCGTTTCGCTGGACTGGCTTTGTTCGCCCGACCCTGCCCCGGCATCGCCTTCGGGCAGGTTGGATGCCACTGTCACCTCGGCACCCGACTGGCCGGACGAATCGGATCGTTCTTCGGTGTCAGATGAAATCGCGACGCGCCCTGCAGGATCAAACACCCGTTCGCTGATTTCTTCGCGTTCGGTTTCAACCTCGAACGTTACCTCGACAACGGCCTTGCCTTCGCCCACCCGCGCCTCCAGCAGGCGTTCAAGGTTGGCTTGCAATTCAGCCGCGCGGTCTGTCGGGCTTGCCCCCATGGCGATGTCGGCAGTATCAAGCGGGATAAGACCAGCCACGCTGTCAATCAGGGCCACATCCTTTGGCAGCATGCCGGGCACAGCCGCTGCCACAATATGGCGCAACGCCTGCGCGTGTTCGGGGCGCAGGCCACCGGTTACCGTGGTGACTGTGACGCTGGCAGATGGCTGCAGGTTGGCCTGGAACGGCGAATCCGGTGCCGTTGCAATGTGCACACGGGCGGACCGGACCGATGGATTTGACTGTATCGTGCGTGCAAGTTCCCCTTCTTTTGCACGCCAATATGCCGCGCCAAACATCTGTGACGTCGTGCCAAAACCTGTTAGATTTTCCAGCAGTTCATACCCGGTATTGCCCGCTGCGGGCAGGCCTTCTGCTGCCAGCGTCATGCGCAACGTATCGCGCTGCGTATCGGCGACATAGATGGCATTGCCACGCACCTCATGCACGGCACCCTGCTGTTCAAGCGCTGCAATCACCTCACCTGCGGTGGCATTATCAAGGCCCGCGTACAGCAAAGACATGCTGGGCTGCGATCCGACACGCCCCATGGCAAGGATGGCCAGAAAGACAAACGCCGTCGCACCCACCACAATCATGCGGCGCTGTAAGCTGAGGCTGGTCCAAAGCGATAGCAGGTTTTGCAAGGTGCGCTCCATTCCCGCGGCGTTCTGCCGGGCAAGTGCAGCTTTGACGGAACCAGCTTAACAATCGGTTAGTGACATCTGGTCTAAATGAAGGGGTAGACGATCAGGAGATCAAGATGGCGGATGCTGCGGAAAGCGATGTGCCACTCCCGCAAAAGCGGTCAAAAAAGCCGCTGATCATGGGCGTGGTCTTGGCGCTGATTTTGGGTGGTGGCGGGTTCTTTGCGGCCTTTACCGGCCTTATTTTAGGGTCTGACCACGGCGCGGATGTGGCTGCGGCGCATGAGGTATCGGCGCTGCCGGACGTGGCATTTGTGCCGGTCGAATCAGTGATCGTGGCGCTGGGTCAGGGGGCCGAAAACCGGCATCTGAAATTCACCGCACAGGTTGAGGTTGAAAGCGCTTATGTGGCTGATGTGACGCTTTTGGTGCCGCGCATTCTGGATGTGTTCAACAGTTATCTTAGCGCTGTTGACCCGCTGAGCCTGGAGGAAAGCGCTGCCATCGTGCGGGTGCGCGCGCAGCTTTTGCGCCGGATTCAGGTGGTGGTGGGTGAAGGCCGCGTGCGTGATCTGCTGATCACTGAATTTGTCTTGAACTGAAAGAAACCGGGCATGGAACTGATCGCGGATATTCTGATGACGTCGAGTACCTTTGGGGCAGGACTGTATTGCTATGTGCTGGCATCACGGTTGAAAAAGTTCACTACACTTGAAACCGGCATGGGTGGGGCAATTGCCGTGCTTTCAGCGCAGGTTGATGACATGACGCGCGCGCTGGAGGCGGCACGATCATCTGCCACCGGGTCTGTGTCCAGCCTGTCTGACCTTGCAGTGCGGGCTGAGGCAGCAGCGCGGCGGTTGGAACTGTTGATGGCCACAATGCATGATCTGCCGGCAGCGGGCGAACCTTTGCACGCCCAGCCGGATGTGCCGGATGACGATACGGACGATGAAAAGAAATTGCGCTTTGTGCGGCGCCGGTCATCGCGTGAATTTGCAGAGGCTGCGGAATGAGCCGGGGCATGTTTTCCGGGCGGGGTGCGCTGGCGGTGATCGGATTGTTGTTCCTGTCGTCGGGTGCATTGCGGTTTGGCAGCGGTGTGGGTGAGGCTTTGGCAATGGAAACCGAGGTTCAGGCGCCCCCCGATCTGCCCGAACCGCAGGTTTGCGAAGCCTTGCCTGCGTCTTTGGCTACGGCGCTTAGCGCGCGTGAAGCAGCAGTCAGCCTGGGGGAGTTGGCCCTGAAAGATCGCATTGCGGCACTGGCGCTGGCAGAGGCGACAATCACCCAAAGGTTGGCTGAACTGCAAGCGGCCGAAGATGCGTTGGCGCGCACGCTTTCCATTGCGGATGAGGCTGCGGAACAGGACCTTGCACGTCTGACCACCGTTTACGAAACGATGAAACCAAAGGATGCAGCTGCGCTGTTTGAAACGATGGCCCCGGCATTTGCCGCCGGGTTTCTGGGCCGGATGCAATCGCAGGCGGCGGCGGCCGTCTTGTCAGGGCTAAAGCCGGAAACAGCGTATCAGATCAGCCTTGTTATTGCCGGCCGTAATGCCGAAGCCCCAACGGAATGAGCAGATTTTTAACCTGCGCCTGCCAGAACTGACGCAGAGAACAATAGCAGGGGAGCCGCGATGTTTGCATTCATAGGGATCGCAGTGATCTTTGTTATGGTCTTTGGCGGCTATGTGCTTGCCGGTGGCAAGATGGGTATCATTCTGAAGGCTTTGCCGTTTGAAATGATCATGATCGGTGGTGCGGCAGCGGGCGCGTTTATTGTGTCGAATGACCTTGCCACCGTCAAACACACCATCAAAGACGTGGGAAAGGTTTTCAAGGGCCCGAAGTGGAAGCTGCAGGATTACCGTGATCTGTTGTGCCTGCTTTTCGAACTGGTGCGTATTGCCCGGTCAAACCCGGTTGCCCTGGAAGAGCATATCGAAAACCCGGAAACGTCGGCCGTCTTTGGCCGCTATCCCAAAATCCAGCATGACCACGACGCCACTGACCTGATCTGCGATACGCTGCGCGCGGCGTCGATGAACTATGATGATCCACATCAGGTGGAAGAGGTCATCGACAAACGCATGGAGGCGGCGGCTGTGCACAGCCAGCATTCCAGCCATGCCCTGCAATCCATGGCAGATGCGCTGCCGGCGTTGGGCATTGTTGCGGCTGTGCTTGGCGTGATCAAGACCATGGCATCCATTGATCAACCGCCTGAAATTTTGGGAAAAATGATTGGTGGCGCGCTGGTCGGCACGTTCCTCGGCGTTTTTCTTGCTTATGGCATCGTCGGGCCGTTTGCTGCGCGCATCAAGGCGATCATTGATGAAGACAACCATTTCTATCATCTGATCCGTGAGGTGCTTGTTGCCAACCTGCATCGCCATCCGGCCAATATCTGCATCGAGGTCGGGCGGCAGAATACCCCGCACCATGTGCGCCCCAGTTTCAGCGAAATCGAAGAATCACTTCGCGCCCTTAAGCAAGATGCAGCCTGATGTGGAAAATTGTTCCCTTTTTCCTGCTCATGACGCTGTCGGTGCAGGCTGAAACTGTCAGAGTAACATCGGGGGAGCATGCAGACTTTACGCGGCTGGTTCTGACAATGGCCACCCCCGCCGGTTGGAAGGTCGGGCGCACGGAAACGGGGTACGAGCTGGCACTGGATCGCGCGCAGGCGCGCTTTGACGTGTCCGGGGTTTTCGATCTGATTCCCAAGGACCGGCTGAACGGCATTTTCGCAGACCCGGTCACCGGCAACCTGCAATTGACGGTGGGCTGTCTTTGCCACGCTGTGCCCTTCAGCCTGAACGCCACCACGATTGTGATTGATCTGCGCAATGGCCCGCCACCGGTAAATTCGTCGTTCGAAATGGCCCTTGATGGCGGCAGCTTGCCTGCGCTGCAAAGTGCCGTTGAAACCACGGTCAGACCCCGGCTGCGCCAGCGGGCAGATACCGTTTTGCCAACCTACAACTGGCTGACCAATGCGCCGGAATTCATGCCAACGGCACCACCGCTGCCCATCCCGCAGTCGCATGAAGCGGGCTCTGCCATTCGTGAAACACTTGTGGCTCAACTGGCAGACGGGGCCGCGCGGTCGGTCATTGAACTGGCCCTTCCGGACGCGCAGGCCCCACGCGGAAACGCGCCCTTTCTGGCAGACAATGTCCCGCTTCGGATCACGGGTTCGCTGGGGCTGCAGGTGGGTGTCGGGCGGCCCACGACTGCGGAAATGCAACCCGATGGTCTGCCATGTGTGCCGGATGACCAGCTTGATGTGAACGGATGGGTGGCTGCAGAAAACAGCTTTGCCCCCTATTCGGGTCTGTATTCCGATCTTGTTGGTGAATTTGACAAACCGCAGCAGGCCGCCGTCATTGCTGCGGCAAAGCGGTATATCCATCTTGGCTTTGGTGTTGAGGCAAAGGCCATGCTTGCGGCGTTTGACGCGCCCACTGACCCGGACGGTGTGTTGACCGATCTGGCCAGCGTCATGGATGGCAGCCCTGTTGCCGATCCGAACGCATTTTCAGGGATGGAAGCATGCGATACCGCTGCCGCCCTTTGGGCTTTTCTGGCGGCCGACATTCCACCACAAAACATGGTGAATATGGCCGCACTCAAGCGTAGCTTTTCGGCTTTGCCTGCGCATCTTCGCACCCATCTTGGCCCCATATTGATTGAAAAACTGCTGCGCCGTGGTGCCGAAGATGTCGCCGTTGATATTCGGGGGGCGATGGATCGTGGCGCAAGGGATGATACGCGGGCAGTGGCCCTGGCAACGTCGGATATTCTGCTGGCCACGGGCGGCGCGGAACAGGCGGTTGGTCAGTTGCAGGATGTGCTGGCAGATCCCGGTGTGATGCAGGCGCAGGCCACTGTAAAACTTGTGATCGCGCAGACCGCCGCAGATGAACCGGTGGCACCTGAAACGGTTGCCGTCATCGAGGCCTTGCTAGAAGAATACCAAGGTCATGCCCTGTCTGTAGATTTGCTCGATGCTTACGGGTTGGCTCTGGCTGGCTCAGGCCAGTTCAGCCAGGCAAAGCAATTTTCAGAGCAGGGCCATTCTCTGGATCCGGTCTTCTGGCAGGTCCTTGCGGACCGTGGCAGTGATGATGATCTGCTCCGCCACGCCACAACCCCAGTGCCTGAAAATGTTCCAAAAAAGGCCGCAGCACTGATCGCTGACCGCCTTCTGGGCCTTGGCTTTGTCGCGGAGGCTGCGCTTTGGCGGCCTTTGAACGCCGATCCGGCCCCCATAACCTTGGTCCCGTCAGACGATGCGCTGCCAACCGAAACAGTCCGCGCTGCGCGCTGGACCGGGGATTGGCAAACCGTGGCCAGTATGGATGCGGGTGCGTGGGAGGGTCTTGCCACGCAGTTGGGTAACGCTGGGCTGCAACCCCAAGCCACGACCCTTGCCTTGGCCACTGAAACGCTGAACCAAAGCCAAACCTCGCGCGAACTGATTGACCAAATTCTTGCAGAAACGGTGCCGCCTGCGCCAGCGCCCTGAGTTGCTTACACTATCGTAACCAATGCCTTTTAACCTCATTTTCTGAAATGCAAGAATGCATCACAGTGGATGAAGTCCGGGCAATGAAAATTGGAATTTACGCAGTCTGCACAGCCTTTGTTGCCTTGCATTCTGGTGTGGTCGCCCATGCCATGACATTGAACGAAACCTCTGCACTGTGTGAAACGGCTGCGCGTGATGCGGCAGATCATTATGCCATTCCACCGCAAATCCTGCACACCCTGGCCCTGACGGAATCGGGCCGGACAATTGACGGGCGCCTGCGGCCGTGGCCCTGGGCCATCAATCAGAGCGGTGAAAGTTCATGGTTCGGATCCCAGGCCGAAATGCTTGCGGCGGCGAACGCCCTTGTTTCATCGGGCATTGTCAATTTTGATATCGGGTGTTTTCAGCTGAACTACCGCTGGCATGCACAGCATTTTTCCAGTGTCGCAGACATGGCTGATCCCGGTCAGAATGCACAATATGCCGCGTCTTTCCTGCGGTCAAAATTCCGGGAAACGGGGGCATGGCAATCAGCGGTCGGGGCGTATCATTCGCAGACAGCGGCCAAGGCACATATCTATCTTGCGCGGTTCGAATCCATTTTCAACCGATGGGCTGGCGCGGTAGGGGCGGTTCAAAACAGCCCGCCCGTTGAAACCAAAGTTGCAGAAATTGGGGTCAATTCCTTTCCGCTGTTGATTGCAGGTCAGGGCCGTAGCGGGGCATCTTTGGTGCCCGTCCTGCAGGCCCGGCAACGGCTGATCGGAGCGGACAGATGATTCTTTCTGCCAAATCGATGCTGCAGCCAACCGTACTTCTGGCGCTTGCCCTGATGGCTGTCATCGTGATGATGGTGCTGCCGGTTCCGGCCTGGCTGCTTGACCTTGGCCTTGCCATCTCGTTTGCGCTGGCCATCCTGATGTTGACGGTGGCGTTGTTCATTGAACGCCCGCTGGATTTTTCGGCCTTCCCGACCATCCTGCTTGCGTCACTGATGCTGCGCCTTTCGCTGAACATTTCATCCACAAAACTCATCATTTCCGAAGGTCACACCGGCACGGATGCGGCAGGAGAGGTGATTGAAGGGTTTGCGAATTTCATCATGGGCGGGAATGTTGTCCTGGGAATTGTGATATTCTGCGTCCTGCTGATTGTGAACTTTGTGGTCATCACCAAAGGTGCCGGACGCATGGCCGAGGTGGGGGCGCGATTTGCGTTGGACGGCATGCCGGGAAAACAGCTGGCCATTGATGCAGACATGGCCGCCGGTGCCATCACCCATGCCGAGGCGCGCGATCGGCGCGAACGTGAATTGCAGGAAACGAATTTCTTTGGGTCGCTGGATGGGGCTTCTAAATTTGTAAAGGGTGATGCCATCGCTGGCCTGCTGATCACAGGCCTGAATATTGTGGTTGGCTTGCTTGTGGGCACGGTGATGCATGACATGCCCTTTTCGCAAGCATTTGAAACCTATGCCATTCTGACTGTGGGCGATGGATTGGTCAGTCAGATTCCGGCCGTTATCATCTCGGTTGCCGCAGCGCTTTTGCTGACGCGTGGGGGGGTCAAGGGCGCGGCGGATGTTTCGTTTTTTGCGCAGCTCAGCCGGTTTCCGGCCGCATTGGCGACGGTATCCCTGCTGATGGGGCTGTTTGCAATCATTCCCGGAATGCCGTTCCTGCCCTTTATTGCGGGTGCAATTGTGCTGGGCGGTGCGGCCTACCATTCGGCAAAACGCGCTGACGTGCCCGCGCCGGTGCAGGATGTGCAGACGGCACCTGCCCAACGCTCCATCGGGGATATCCTTGATTTTGATGATATCCACATCGAATTTGCGCCAGATCTGGTGACGATGGTGCTTGATCCGGCCACCGGCCTTGATGCGCGCATTGGCAACATGCGCACATTTGCCGCCACGCATTACGGCGTCATCCTGCCCGAAATCCGCATTACCGATGATGCGGCCCTGCCCGGCGGAACCTACCGTATTCGCCTGCAAGGGGTGGAGCGTGTGCGTAACCGGCTGGTTCCGGACCGCGTTCTGGTGTTGTTGGCCGAAGGGGCATCAGCCCCCGATGGCATAGATGTTCTGGAACCTGTTTATGGTGCCCCGGCCCGCTGGATCTGGCCAGATGATCAGGAACGCGCGGCGCTGGCCGGCCTGACCGTTGTATCCTCAGCCGAGGTGCTTGCGACGCATCTGCTGGAACTGATCAAATCCAATCTTGCGCGCATGCTGTCCTTGCGGGGCCTGCGGCGGTTGCTGGATGAATTTGTAACGCTTAGCGATGCCGGGCGCGCCGCCGCCAACCGCCGCCTGCTGGAGGATTTGGTGCCAGACAAGGTGCCGATGGACCTGTTGCTGTCGGTGTTGCGCCTGCTGTTGGAGGAACGGGTTTCGATCCGCAATCTGCCCCTTATTCTGGAGGCGATTTCCGAGGCGCGCAGTTTTGGCCCGCCCGAGGCGATTTGCGAACATGTCCGGCAGCGATTGAACTTTCAAATCATCGCGGACGTGCAGCGGGAAGATGGCACGCTGCCGCTGATTCAACTGGCACCAGAGTGGGAAAAGGCGTTTGTCGCGCACCAGATGGACACAGATCGTGGCACGCGTGATGTGGCGCTGCCGCCGGAAATGTTCAGCAAACTTGCCAATGGTCTGCTGGAAAAGATCAACCGCACGTCCGAGGCGGGCATTTTCCCGGCCGTTGTCACCTCTACAATCCGGCGCAGGTTTTTGCGCACGGTGCTTGCGGCCAAAGGTCTGACCACGCCGGTTCTATCTTATGATGAACTGTCGGTGGATTCGCGCCCTGCCATTGTTGCGCAGGTCGGGCTGTGACCGACATGTTTGCACTGCTGGCTGATCTTGCGGGCCTTGCGCGGGCAAACGCCTTGGCCGGGTTCGCGGTTTTTTTGCGGGTTGGCGCGTGCATGCTGCTGATCCCGGCATTCGCCGAGCAGGTTGTGCCGATGCGCATCAAACTGGCACTTGCACTGGCCTTTACAATCATCGTTGCCCCGGCGGTCATGGATGGTTTGCCGCCAACCGATCCCTTTCCTGCCACGCTGTTTGCGACAGAGGTTATTGCCGGGCTTCTTTTGGGATTCGGCATTCGAATCTTCATTTTTGCCCTTCAGATTGCCGGGGCGATTGCAGCGCAGGCAACGACCTTGTCACAGATGTTTGGCGGTATTGGCCCCGAACCGCAGCCGATTATCGGAAATGTGCTGACGATTGCGGCACTTGCCGCTGCTGTATCGGCCGGATTGCACATCCGCGCCACCGAGCTGCTGATCATGTCCTATCAGGCCTTTCCGGCGGGGCAGTTGCCCGCATCAGCCTTCGTGGCACAACTGGGCATAGCGCAGGCTGGCCAAGCGTTTTCCCTGGGCTTTTCGCTGGCGGCGCCGTTTGTGATTGCATCGGTTCTGTATAACGTCGCACTTGGTTTCATTAACCGGGCGATGCCGCAGCTGGCCGTGTCGTTCGTAGGCGCGCCTGCGCTGACCCTGGGTGCGCTTGCCCTGCTTGCTATTGCAGCACCCGGTATCATCGCGGTCTGGCTGGGGATGTTGAACGCCCATCTGGCCAATCCACTGGCGAACCTGCCATGAGCGGGGGCGAAGATGACGATGCAGACAAAGAGCATGACGCAACGCAGAAAAAGCTGGATGACGCGCGTCTGCGCGGAGATTTCGCGCGCTCACCTGATCTGATTTCATCGGCGGCGCTTGCTGGGTTCGTGCTGGCGGTTGCCGGAATGGGCGCATCCGTGTTTCAGAAATCGGGCACCGCAGCGATGATTATGGTGGACCGGTCTGATGAAATCACCCTTGCCTTCCGGCAGTCCGGGCACCTGATGTTTTCATCGGTGGCCCTGGCGATGGTCACACCCTTGTTGCCCTTGGTTCTTGTGCCCTTTGGTGCCGTGGTTCTGGCCCTGTTTGTGACAAAAGGCTTTGCATTCAGCGGTGAAAAGCTTGCACCCAAGCTGTCACGCATTTCACCGCTGGCAACGGCGAAACAGAAATTCGGGCTGGACGGTTTGTTCGAATTTGGCAAAAGCACGATCAAGCTGTGTCTGATGTCACTGATTTTGTTTCTGTTTCTGCGGCATTATCTGCCCGTTATCCTTAGCACGTCATCCTATGCAGCGGGCGTGGCCACGCAGACGCTGCTGACCATGCTGATGCAGTTCATCCAGATTGCCTTTGCGATTGTCGCGGTTGTCGGGATTTTGGATTTTGGCTGGCAAATCTACCGACACCAGCAACGCAACCGGATGTCGCGCAAAGAGCTGATGGATGAAATGAAGGAATCCGAAGGTGACCCGCATGTCAAAGGGCAACGCCGCCAACGGGCGCAAGAGATTGCAACAAACCAGATGCTGGCAGATGTGGCTGGCGCGGATGTGGTGATCGTGAACCCCACGCATTACGCGGTGGCGTTGAAGTGGAAGCGCGGATCAAAATCTGCGCCGATCTGCGTGGCCAAAGGCGTTGATGAAATTGCCGCACATATCCGGGCGCGGGCGGCAGAAAACGGCATTCCCATTCACAGTGATCCGCCCACGGCACGCGCGATTCATGCCACGGTGGAAATCGGTACGCCGATCCGGACCGAACATTTCAAGGCGGTTGCGGCGGCGATCCGGTTTGCCGAGGCGATGCGCAAAAAGGCAAAGCAACCGTGGCGGACGACATGAGCACCTTGAAACAACTTGCAGCCCTGGGCCGGATTGCAGACCTGATGCTGGACCAACGGCTGCAGGTGCTGCGGCGCGCGCAAGACGCCCGCACCGCAACAAAGGACAGAATCGCAGCGTTGGAACAGCCACAGGATCTGGATGCGTGTTCGCTGCAGGCCAGCGTGCAGGCGCAGATGCTGTATCAGGCCTGGGCCGACATGCGCCGCAAGGATCTGAACCTTGTGCTTGCCAAGCAAACGGTAAAGGTGATGGAGGTCGAATCCGACGCGCGCCTAGCCTTTGGCAAACAATCAGCCCTGCGTCAGCTTCAGGACAAATGGCGTTAGATCAGCTGTCCTGACGCCCGATATCAACGATCAGTACATCCTTGGCCATGTCACCCAGCACTTCGGTGGCAACTTCCAACAGGGCGGACCGCAGGTTCACCATATTCGCGCCATCGGTAAAGCTGCCGCGAAATCCGCCGGCGTTGGCGTGGTCAAACAACACCTGCAGGAAACCGTCGCGCAGTTTGGGTTCACGCAGAAAAACCGCCTCGGTGGAACCGGCCGTCACCTCAAGGTTGATCGACATGATGACCATCGCATCAATGCGGCCTTCAACCAGTATCGGAATCACGAACTGATTGCTTAGCTTGACATATTCGGGCGGTTCAACCGGCTCTGCGGGCGCCGCCTCGGCCGCGTGCATATCGCCCTCCATCGGGGCGGGGCGCAGAAACAACCCCGCACCCAGACCGGCCCCCAGGCCGATCAGCGCGAGCAGAATTGGCAAGAGTTTGCGCATCACAGCCTCCGGTCAGAACGGGATCAGGGCATCAACAATTTGCTGCCCGTAGCGCGGTTGCTGCACATCTGTGATCTGCCCGCGCCCGCCGTATGAAATTTGCGCACCGGCGATCTTGTCATAGGTGATCTCATTCTGGCGGGAAATGTCGATCGGGCGCACATAGCCCGAAATCAGCAGCTCGCGCATTTCAAAGTTCACCCGCACCTCTTGCACGCCTTCAATCCGCAAAACGCCGTTTGGCAGTTCGTCAACCACCGTGGCCGCCACCCGCAAGGTCAGCTTTTCGTTGCGCGCGGTGTTGCCCTGCCCATTGAAGGTGGACGCGCCGGTTGTGTTCACTGCCTCGGCAGCAGTTGCCCCTTCGGGCAGGATGGAATCCAGACGCTGTGGAATGCCCAAAAGCCCGGTAATGCTGGAACTTTCGCTGCCCGACCGTGATCTGTCGGATGAGTTGGAAAATTCGGCGCTGTCATCAATTTCGATGACCACGGTCAGAATATCACCTGACCGGCTGGCCCGGCGGTCACTGAACAGGGAATCCTGCCCCGCCTCCCACAGGGATGACGCATCAGACGGCATCTGTGGTACAATATCATCAGGCAAAGGCGTGGAATACATGGCCGTATGTTGATAGCTGCCCTCAAGCGGGTTGAATTCGGGGGCGCGGCCAACCTCATTCAACCGACCGCAGGCAGCAGTCATGAAAAGAAATCCAAGGGCAATCAGGCGCATTCATCTATTCCTCTGGCAAATTGGGGCCGACATGGACCGCCCCAGTATCAGTCACCACACCGCTGACGGTGGACCGTGACGCAAGGTTCATGACGCGGACCAGCTCACCCGCACCTGCACGGCCCAAAGCGCGGCCTTCCGTCACAATCTGCAGGGTGCCCCGGCTGTAGATCAGCGCCACGATCTGGTTCCGGTCCACCAAGGCGGGCGCCGTGAAATTGACCGCAAGGATCGGCTGACCGGCAAACACAGTCACTCGCGCCTCTTGGCCGGCAACCATCATCGGGTCCGTGGCCGCACCGGCGATATCGGCATCGACCACCGTCATATCGGCGGCCATCAGCACGGTCCGGGCGGGAATGGTGCGCAGTGCGACCAGACTTTCAGCCCAGACCGGCGCGGCAAACAGCAAAAGTGGTATCGCCCACCGCATCAGCGCACCTGCGTCGTGGCGCCCAGCATCTGGTCCGCCGCGGTGATAACCTTTGCGTTCAGCTCATACCCGCGCTGTGCCTTGATCAGTTCGGTGATTTCGCGCACGGAATCCACGCTGCTTTCCTCCAGATAACCTTGGCGGAACGTGCCCAGACCATCTTGCCCGGCACTGCCGCTGTTTGCTGGGCCCGAGGCGGGGGTTTCCAGGAACAGGTTTGACCCTAGCGCCTCAAGCCCCTTCTCGTTGGTGAACCCCACAAGGTTCAACTGCCCCAGCAACTGTGGTTCCACCTGATCGTCGAAATAGGCGTACACCTCGCCAGTGGCGTTGATGGCAATGCTGCGCGAATCGTCAGGAATGGTGATGCCGGGGGCCACCTGATTGCCATCCGTGTCCACGATCAGCCCATCGGCAGACCGTTTCAGCGCGCCGTCCCGCGTATAACCGGATGCACCCGATGGCAGCGTGACCTCAATATAGCCGTTGCCTTCTATGGCCACATCCAGATCACCGCCCGTCGCACTTAGCGTGCCTTGTTGTGGTATGAACGTTACTGATGCAGGCCGCACCCCTAACCCGATCTGAATGCCTGTAGGCATCATCGACCCGTCTTCAGCGGTGATCGTACCGGGGCGGGCCAGCTGTTGGTAGTGCAGATCGGCAAAATCGGCGCGCCGCGCGTTGTAGCCGGTGGTCGACATGTTCGCGAGGTTGTTGGACACCACATCCACCCGCATCTGTTGTGCGGCCATTCCCGTTGCGGCAATTTGCAGGGCTTTCATCTGAACGGCTCCTTATTGGCCAAGGGTCTGGATCACGGCCCGCACGCGCGCATCTTCGCGGTCAAGCAGGCTTTGGCCCATTTCATAGGCGCGCTGTACGGCAATCATCCGGGCGATTTCGGTCACCGGTTCCACATTGCTGTCTTCCAGCATGCCTTGCAGAATTGTGCCGCCTTCTGCCGGTTCCACCCCGGCATCCGCCGAAAACATGGTTCCCGCCACATGGATCAGGTTCAACGGATCTGTCGGTTGCCACAGGCCAATGCGCGCCGCGGCCACACCATCGGCCGATACTGTGCCATCCTGCGCAATCGAAACGCTGCGCGCACCCGGTGGCACCACCACCGCAGTGCCGCCGGTATCCAGCACAGGAAACCCGTCTGGCGTGACAAGGCTGCCATCAGCCGCCGGCGTAAACGCCCCGGCGCGGGTCAGGCGTTCGCCGTCTGGCGTCTGGATCAGGAAAAAGCCGGTGCCCTGAATGGCAAGGTCATATGTGCCGCCAGACATGGAAAGCCCGGCCTGCGTCAGATCCACCAGCCGTGTGTTGCCCGATGCCATGGAAAGCAAAGGTTCGCCATCCAGCCGGTTCACATATTCCGAAAAGATCATCCCTTCGCGGCGAAACCCGGTGGTGGAAATGTTCGCGATGTTGTGTGCGACAATCTCCATCTCGCGCATCAGGCCGGATTGGCGGGTCAGCGTGGTGTATCCGATACTGTCCATTGTCAGCTTCCTGCAATCAGCGGGATGACCCGGTCAGTGAAAAACGCAACGAGGGTGGATGTCATAAAGCTCATGCTGACCCAGAACACCAAAAGCATTGCCCCCACTTTGGGCACAAACGTCAGCGTCATTTCCTGAATGGATGTCAGCGCCTGAAACAGGCCGATGACGATACCGGCGATCAGCGCCACGGCCAGCAGCGGGGCGGAAATGACCACGGAAATCCACAGCCCTTCGCGCAGCACGTCAAAGATGGCGGCTTCGGTCATACCGGCATCCTCAGGATTTCCTGATAGGCCTCAACCACCCGGTCGCGCACCGTGGCCACGGTTTCCACGGCCAGCTGTGACGAAGCCAGCGCCTGTACCAGGGCGTGCGGATCAGCCCCGCCCGTCATGGCGCTGCGGGCCGTTGCTTCGTGATTGGCAAGCGTGGTGGCAAAATTTTCTGCCATATCCGCAAAGCTGCGTGCGGCACCCCCACCCGACGCGGGCTGTGCAGCCGTTGCCGGGCGGGCTTGCGCATAAGACTGGTTCGCAAGTGAAGTTCTAAAATCCATTCTGGATCTCCGTTACCGGCGTAAAAGGTCAAACAGGCTTTGCGTCATCTGCCGCGCCTGATCGAAAAGTTTGAGGTTCGCCTCATAGCTGCGCTGCGCTTCACGCGCGTCCGCAATTTCGATCACCAGATCGACATTCGAGCCGTCATAGTAACCGTTTTCATCCGCCATCGGGTGGCCCGGATCATGGACCCGTGCACCCAAGGTACGGTCAAGCCGCACAGGGCCGGTTTCAACCAGACCGGTGTCCATTGCCGCATCAAACGTCACGATCTTGCGCTGATATCCGGGGGTATCGGCGTTGGCGACGTTTTCAGACACATGCCGCAGCCGCATGGCCTGCGCTTCCATCCCGGCAGCGGATGATTTCAGGGATGACATCAGATCAGACATGACTGTTCCCCCTTACCCACGCCGGCCAAGGCTGGCGCGGATCACTTCGGATGTGCCCCGGTAAATCGCCAATGCCATTTCATGCTGCTGGCGTGTTTCAACCGCCTTCACCATTTCGGCCTCAAGCGACACGGAGTTGCCGTTCGGAGACATGTGCCCCCGCCCCGCAATCACCCGCGCGTCCTGCATCCCCGGCCCCGGCATTTCATGCCCCGGCCGCGTTGTGCGCATGCCGCCGGATGCGCCGTCCTTCCAGACTGACGCGAAATCCTGAATATCCTGCGTCTGGTAGCCGGGCGTATCTGCATTGGCCACGTTCTGTGCAACCAATCCCAGCCGTTGCCCGGCATGGGCCGCCATCGCCTGCGCCCTGGCCGTGATTTCAAGTTTCTCAAACATCTCGGGCTTCTCCCTCGATCACCTTCACCAAGGCTTAAGGGTGATTCCTTTAGAAAGGGTAAGCAGTGAACAAAGGGAGAATCCCTGTGACCGAAATCTTTCATGCCCTGACCGCCGAACTAGCACGGGTCGAGGTGAATCTGCGTGTGGGCCGGGTGACAGAGGTGTCTGGCGGTGTGCTGCAGGTGACGGGCCTGCAAACGCATGCCCGCATGGGTGACCGGGTTCAGATCCGGTCGCACGCGCAGACGGTTGGGGGCGAGGTGCTGCGCCTGTCGCCCCGCGCCGTTGTTGTTTTGCCTGACAGCGGCGGTGAAGGGCTGGCCATCGGCGATCAGGTTGAACTGCACGGCAGCGGCGGCATCGCCCCGCATGATGACTGGATCGGCCGGATCATTGATGCGTTCGGCAACCCGCTGGATGGCAAACCTTTGTTCAGCGGGCCTGTGCGCAGGCCGGTGCGTGCAGCCGCCCCGCCTGCCACATCACGGCGCAGGCTGGGCGTCCGTCTTGGCACCAGTGTTGCGGTGTTTGATACATTGCTGCCCATCGTGCGGGGGCAGCGCATTGGCCTTTTCGCGGGGTCAGGCGTGGGGAAATCATCCCTGCTTGCGCGGTTCGCGCGCGGGGTGGATGCGGATGTGATCGTGATTGCACTGGTGGGTGAACGGGGGCGCGAACTTCGCGAATTTACCGAACGCACATTGGGGCCAGCGGGTATGGCGCGCAGTATCATTGTGGCCGCCACGTCAGATCAGTCACCACTTGCCCGCCGCAGATGCGCCTGGACAGCGATGGCCGTTGCCGAACATTTTCGCGATCAGGGGCTGCAGGTCTTGCTGCTGGTTGACAGCATCACGCGTTTTGCCGAAGCGCACCGCGAAGTAGCCCTTGCAGCGGGCGAAGACGCTGGCATGGGCGGGTTTCCACCATCAACCAGCGCGCTGATCATGGGTCTTGCCGAACGCGCAGGGCCGGGGCCCGAGGGTACGGGTGATATCACGGCCGTGTTTTCGGTCCTGGTGGCCGGGTCGGATATGGATGGCACCGTTGCCGATATCCTGCGCGGCGTGCTGGATGGACATGTGGTGATGGACCGCAAGATTGCTGAACGTGGACGCTATCCCGCGATTGATCTGTTGCGGTCGGTGTCGCGCAGTCTGCCCGAGGCTGCGAGCGATGATGAAAACCAGATGATCCTGCGTGCGCGGCAGTTGTTGGGGGCCTATGACCGGGCAGAACTGATGATCCAGGCTGGTCTTTATGCCAAGGGGTCAGACCCGATGGTGGATAAGGCGATTGAAGTCTGGCCGGTTCTTGACGGGTTTCTGGCCGAAATGGCGCCCGCGTCGGGCATTGCTGGCAGCTTTGACCGGCTGCGCGCTATTCTGCCCAAAGGGTAGGGGGTGCCGCCCTGTGGTGTGGGTGCAATCGGGGCCTGATCAGCGAATGATGTTTTGCAGCAGGGTCAGCGCGGTTGAATTCTGCACCGCGGATGCGCCATTGGCGATATCCGCACGAACGAGAAACTGTCTGACCAGTCCATCAAGTTTTTTCGGGTCAGAAAACTGCCGCACCGATGAAGACCCAAAGACAGAGGCAGCCTTGTCCTTCAGCGTCTCCATCTGCTTGTCCAGATCAATGGAGGCAAAGCTGTCGGGCAGGCCGAACGCCGTCTGGAACACAGACCGCATCGGCGCGTTGCCAAGCACCGTCAGCCATAACAGATCATCGCTGCCGGTCTTGGCGGCCAGTGTCGGCAGTTCGCGTTCAATGTTCATCGCAAGGCGAAAGTTGGTGTTCTGCGTGCCAACAGCCGCCTCAAACCCGCGTTGGCGAAACTGCGCCAGCATCTTGTCGGGAAAGTCTGAAATCACATTGCGGGGCGTCTTGAAATCCCCAAACCCAAAGGCGGCTGACAGTTTCTGATACTGTTTATCCGCCAATCGGTTGGCAAAAGCGCCCTCTTTCAACGTGCCCTCTGCAAGCACCTTGCGGATGAACGCCTTGTTATTCAGATCACTTTCCAGCCCAAAGGCCCCCAGTGCCACGCGCAGCAAACGGCGGTCTGCGACCAGATCATCCGCCGTTTTCACCTTGCCGATATTGGCGCGAAAATAGTCAACATCGCGCTTTTGCTGTGGCTGGGCGTCAAACGCAGCCATCTGCGCCGGTGCCGTGCGTTTCAGAACAGTCCAACCGCCAAAACCGCTAAACGGAAGGGCGGGTGCAAAGGTCATGATGACAGGCGCGTTGCGGCGAACAAACGCTCTTCACGCGGAAGCAACCCGCGCAGGGCTTTCAGGGCCTGGTAAAATTGCCCGTCCAGCACGGCATCGGTTGACTGGGTCAGCAGCGTTCGGCTGTCATGGTCCGTCAGGACCTGGCTTAGCTGTTCGATCCCGCGCAGCAGTTGCAGCCGTGCCGTATCGGCCTCTGCATCGCCTGACAGCACCATTTGGGCGATGTAGCACACACGCCGCACCGGCGTGTTCACCTCTTCGGGGTGGATCGCATCACGCAGGCGCAGGATATGCGCATTCGGCGTCATGATGGCCAGCCGTGACCGGCGATCGCCATTTTCAATCACCGCGCCGTTGATCAGCACCCGTTCATGCGGGCCCAGTTTCAGGACAAGTCCGGTCATCAATTCGCCCCGTCGCCACGCAGGCCACGCATGACCGCGATGTTGATGTCGGTCAGAACTTCGGGGCTTGCCCCATCATCCATCACCTTGCGGCTGTGCTGCACCGTGAATTCGTACAGGTAGAACAGCCGGGCGCGCAGTGCGGCGGGCAGGGCATTGGCAGGATCAGCCACATCCATGGCAAAGGCCGACCAGACCTGCTGGTTATCGCTAAGCGCGGCAACCAGTCCGGGAAAATCTTTTTCGCGCTGCGCCCAGGCAAGCGCAAGGCGCTGCGTTGTCTTGGCCAGAAGATCATATTCAATCGCACGCGCTGAGCGGACAGGGGCTTCGGGGCGGGCGTAGGCGTTACGGGACATCTGCAAATTCATGGGGTCATCCGGTGTGTGGGGTCAAAAACGAAGGTGGGCCGGGGTCATCCCCCGGCCCGACGGCGTTACCGGAACAGGGCCAGCAGGCTTTGTGGCTGCTGGTTGGCAATCGACAGGGCCTGCGTGCCCAGCTGCTGCTGCACCTGCAAGGCCTGCAAACGCGCCGACGCCTCTTCCATGTCGGCATCCACAAGCGACCCGATGCCGGATTTCAGCGCGTCCGACAGTTTGCTGACAAAGTCACTTTGAATGCCGATCCGCTTTTGCGTCGAACCAAAGTTTGCAGCCGCATCAATCGACCGGCTGATCATCGATTCGATGTTGGTCAGCGCCGAATCGGCCCCCTTGTTTGTGCGCACATCAATTGAATCAAGCCCGAACAGCCCACCTGATGCCTTGCCGCCGGCGTTACCGGTGACAGACAAGGCAAGGCTTGCAGAACCTGTGCCATCATTGTCAACGTTCAGCGACCATTGCTTCGTGGTTGCATCCTGGGTGACAGAGGTCGTCACACCATTCGGGCTGCCCGAATCGATAGCAATTTTCAGGCCGCGGGCAACATCTTCCATGTTCTCGTTCTTGCCAGCGATATAATCATAAGAAGCGCTGCCAACGGTCACCTTGTAGCTGTCACCTTCGTTGACCTGCGCGGTCGTTGAAAGGGCAACCTTTTCTGCACGCTGTGCAATTGTCGATGCCGCAGCCGTGTTCGTGCCGGACGGTGCCGCGCCGTTGACACCGGTGATGGCAAGCGTTCCTGTGCCGGTCTCGGATTGGGTGATGGCCAGCCCTTCAAAAGCGCGGGTAGACGAAATCGTCAGCACGCCGCCGGTGTTGGCTGCGCTGACGCCTGTCAGGCCCAATGCGTTGATGGCGCCGGTAAAGAAATTGGCGGCATCGACATCGGTAGAGCCAGTGGCAGCGGAATAGTTCAGTTCAACCCCGCCAACGGTGATGCGTGCGGTGGCACCTGTTGCTGTGCCCGCAAAGGTCAGTTCGGCGGTTTTGCCTGTTGAGGTCGTGGTGGCCGCCGATGCAGTTCCGTTTGTGGCCAGCGAAGCACCGGTCCCGAACGTGCCTGCCTTGGTCGTCAGATCTTCACGCAGGATCGTGATGTTCGACGCCGCCACGTTGCCGTTTGACGCCCGGTCAAGCGAAGACAGGATATTCACATCATCCGTGCCGGTAATCAGGTTCAGGCCGTTGAACTGCGCGGCCCCCACCACAGATGCAATCTGGTCGCGAAGTGCCACAATGTCGGTCTGGATCTTTGACCGGTCCTGGTTTTCTTCCTGCGCCGCCACGATCTTGCCTTTGATATCGGTCAACAGATCAGTCACGGATTCGGCAGCCTGACGGCCGACAGTCAGCGTGGATGACCCCAGATTCAAGCTGTCTGAAATGCCCTTGAACCCCTTTACGTCGGATTCCATCACCTTGGAAATCGCCCAGACAGCGGCGTTATCCTTGGCGGTACCTACGGATTTACCGGTGGAGATTTCCGACTGGATCATCCCCATGTTCTTGTTGATGCCCTTGAGCGTCTGCAGGGCGACCATGGCCCCATTGTTCGTCAGAATGGACGACATTGCACGTTCCTTCATTGTGGCCCGGCACTTTGTGCACGGGCATTGATTACCGCATGTGGCGCGGCAGGATGGGCATTCTGGCCATTGCAACCGGGGCCTCCGGTTGCGCCACCCCAGACAGGGTGCCCTGTCATTCATGGGGGCCAACACCTAATGGTTGATTAAACCGGTTCGGCTTGATCGGTGCAATTTGAACAAAGTCAGATGCGTTGTTTCAACGTTGTGGCAACACTTGCAACGGCACTGCGCGCACCGCGCGGCCCGTAAGTGCGATGGCCGGTTGACGCTTCGTGCAGGTCAGTCATCCGGCGTTGGGCGGCGCGCACGCCTTGCATCGCAGCGGTCAGGCTTGCGGCGTTTCGGCTGGCCTTGGCGCGGATCAGTTCAACCTGATGTTCGGGCACATGATGTGCATTCACCAGCAGCGCCTCTATGTCCTGCGTCAGGGGGCCCAGCTGATCCAGTTTGCCAGACATCACGGCGCTGCGCACAAGGTCCAGTGTCTGCAACAGGTCACGCATGGCCCGCACCTTGTGCTGTCACTGCAACCTGATCTGTCATCGACCGCACGAAATGTTCCGCCAAACCGATGCCGCCTTTGGCGACCAGGCCCTTTGCCTGTTCGGTGCGCAGGAATGATGCGAACTGTTCTTCGCCGATACCGCCGCCGAAACTGTCGCGCGCGGCGCCAAACCCCGCATGTGACAACATTTCGGCCAGAAATGCCGCCTCCAGCTCTTCGGCCTTGCGCTGAATGCTGGCTGTTTTGTCAGGCGTGATGGGTTGGTTCGGGGTGGTTGGTGATAGCTGCATGGTCACACCTTTGATTGCGTCAGATTTTCTGCACTATCGGGTGGCGCGGTAAACAAGTGGTAACGATCCGGCGGGATACATGGGCCATCGGCAGAAGTCGCAGGGTCCATGACGCACAGCATCGCAATCAGAACGATTGGTTTACCGGTCTTGCCGCAATTGCCAGCAGGCGTTGCAGACGCAGGTGCAGCCGAAGCATTTGCTGCGGCCATGATTGCGGTTGGCCCGACGGGGCAACCCGTAATGGTGCAGAATACGGCAGCTGACATGATTGTGCCACCAGATACCGAAACCACGGAAACCGAAGTCTGTGATTGTGATATGGTGCCAGTGCCAGCCACGCTTGCCGCACCGATGGTGCTTTCGCAGGGGCCACCCTTCACTGATCCGCAGCAAACCGAAGCCGCGCCGCCGTTGCTGTCGTTCGAAACCCCCGCAATTGTTGCCGTGCCCATTGGCCAGAATGCTGCTGCGCCCGCCCAAGAAACAGCGGGTCAGGTTCAGTTGCTGATCACAGATGAAATTCAACCGCTGGCCGTGGCACCGCAAACCGCAGGTGCCGATTTGCCAGCATTTGGTGCCCCCGTTCATCCGGTTTTCAATGCTCGGCCCGCCGCTCAAAACCTGCCTGTTGATACCCGGCTCGTGTCTGTTCCCAAGCCGGTACAAGCGGGGGTCGTCACTGATCTGCGGCACATGGGGCAGGCGGGTGCGGGAATAGTTGCAGTGGCCCAGCAACCCCTATTGCAAAACCCCTTGCCGCCTTCCGATCCTGTTGCGCCAGTGCAGGTACATCACACACCCGCAGGACCAACGAATGGCGGCACCCCCGCCAGCGGTACGCCCGTCGCCCCCCCGCCGGCGGTTGCCACGGATGTTTTGCTCCCCTCTGCCCTTGGATCAGTCCCGGTTCCCGGTGCAAGCACACCCATTCGGATGGCGGCTGCTACGGGGGCAAATCCCGTGGACCGCGTTGCGGAAAACAAGGCGATGTCGGCACTGGACCTGCCCATTTCCTTTACTTTTCTGGCCCGTTTGCAACCAACACTTGCGCAACAGGGTTTTGAGATGCGGCTTGCCACGGCGCAAAAGGATGGCAATTCAGCACCTGCACAAGCGCTGCCTGAACCGGGTCTGCAGCCAGCCCTTCCTGCCGAAAGCAGCGTTTCCAAGCCTGCCATGCCCCTGCCTGCGGGCCTGATCCTGCCGCTGCCATTGCTTGCCGAGGCGGAAAGTGTTCCGCAAACCACTGATCCAACTGTTTCTGATATGCCCCTGCCGGTCTTTGCGCCGTTGACGGTTGCGTTGCCTGATGGTGATGCGGCAAGGCCGATGCCGGTTGCAACAATCCCCGCCTTGCCTGCCCTGATTGCACAGGCCGCCCATACCAACCCTGCACAATCAGTCGGCCTGCAGCTTGATCCGATTGAGCTTGGCACCGTTGCCTTCAACATGGACACCGGGCCTGCCGGGCTGGTGGTGACCATCGTGGTTGAACGCCCCGAAACGCTTGATCTGTTGCGCAGGCATGCGGATCAGTTTCTGGCCGATCTGCGGCAATCCGGCTTTCAGGGGGCAAGCCTGAATTTCAGCCAATCCGGGCAATCCGGGCAGTTTGGGCAATCCGGTCAGTTTGGGCAGTTCGGCCAATCCGGGCAAGACCAGCCGCCACAGCACCGTCAGCGCGGTCATGCAGACCCGCAGGTGCCACCCCTGTTTGAACCACCACCCGGTAGGCCGCCGCGCTATGCAGGCGGCGGTCTGGACATTCGTCTTTGAAAGGACACGTACATGGAAATCGGCAGCACAACCACAACGCCCCCACGGCAGGCAGACATGGCCGCCGCCAAGATCACCAGTGATTACACCACGTTTCTGAAAATGCTGACCACGCAGTTGCAAAACCAGGATCCGCTCAACCCGATCGAATCCAGTGATTATGCCGTACAGCTGGCCACATTTTCCGGCGTTGAACAGCAGACCCGCACCAACCAGTTGCTGGAATCCCTTGGTGGCCAGTTCAACATTCTGGGGATGGCGCAGATGGCAGGCTGGGTCGGGCAACAGGCGCGGGTGGATGCGCCCGTTTGGGTAGACGGTGATCCTGTCACGCTGTCGCCCAATCCGGCGGCAGGGTCAGACCGGGCCACGCTTGTGGTCAAAGACAGCCGGGGCACGGTGGTATCGCGTCAGGATATTCCGCCAACCACTGATCCCTATTCATGGACGGGCCTTGGCATTGATGGCCTTCCGTTGCCGCAGGGCACATACACGCTGGCACTGGAAAGCTATCGCAACGATGAATTGCTGACCCAGACACCCGTTGAACACTATGCCCGCATCATCGAGGCGCAGGGGGGTGCTACGGGTACCAATCTGCTATTGGAAGGCGGGGTAAAAGTGCAGGCTGATAAAATTACCGCCCTGCGCGCGGCCCTATAGCCATTCGCCCAGCAGAACGCCGATCCCCAGCAGGGCCGCCGCCGCAAGGGCCTGCCACAGCCACGCAGCCAAGCGGCGCTTTGACTGCACCTTTGGCTTGTCAGTCTGCGCAATCAGTGCCGCCTCAACCATGCGCGGCAGTTTGGGGCCAAAGCGTGCAAGCACCCGCGCTGTTTGCACCAGATCGCGCAGCAGGGCACGCGGGCCCACGTTTTTGGCGACATAGCTTTCCACAATCGGCTGGGCGACCTGCCAGATGTTCAGGTTCGGGTCCAACCCCCGCGCCACACCTTCAACCACCACCATCGTGCGCTGCAACAGGATCAGTTCCGTGCGGGTTTCCATGCCGAACCGTTCCGTCACCTCGAACAGATGTGTAAGTAGCCGGGCCATTGAAATACGGGTGGCATCCATGCCAAAGATCGGCTCACCCACCGCCCGCAAGGCCCGCGCGAATTCATCAATATCACGGTCGGCGGGCACATAGCCTGCCTCAAAATGCACCTCGGCCACGCGGCGGTAATCCTTGCGGATGAAACCGAACAGAATTTCGGCATAGACGCGGCGGGTATATTCATCCAACCGCCCCATGATCCCGAAATCATAGGCGATGATATTGCCGTTGGCCGCCACCTTCAGGTTGCCCTGATGCATGTCCGCGTGAAAATATCCGTCGCGCAGCGCGTGGTTCAGGAACAACTGCATCACCCGTGTCGCCAGCACACGGCGGTCATGCCCTGCCGCATCAATGCCTGCGTTGTCTGCCATGCTGATGCCTTCGGCCCAGTCCAGCGTCATCACCGTGCGCCCCGACAGATGCCAGATCGGACGCGGCACCTGAAAGCCTTCGTCCTTGGCCGTATTCGCCGCAAATTCCGCTGCCGCACTGCTTTCCAGCCGGAAATCCAACTCGCCCTGCACCACGCCGTCAAAATGCGTGATCACATCCATCGGGCGCAGCCGCCGCGCGCCGGGGGCCAGCACCTCAATCACCCGTGCTGCAAAATAAAATGCGTCAATGTCACGCCGGAACGCGCGTTCGATCCGCGGCCGCAGCACCTTGACTGCCACCTCTTGCCCAGTTTCTGCCAACCGCGCCCGGTGCACCTGCGCGATGGATGCCGCCGCCACCGGTTCGGAAAACTCCGAAAACGCCTGCGCCACCGGCAGTTGCAGTTCTGCCGCAATCATCGCCTTGGCGACATCGGTTGAAAACGGCGGAAGCTTGTCCTGCAGGTATTTCAGCTGCAGCGCCAGTTCCTCACCTACCACATCGGGCCGCGTTGACAGCACCTGCCCGAATTTGATGTAGGCTGGCCCAAGTGCCGTCAGCGCGCGTGTTGCAGGTGGCAGCGCCGGATCACCCTTTTCGCCCAGCCATTTGAACGGCCAGCCCAGGATTCGTGCCACCGCCCGCAGGCGTGGCGGGGCATGAAACGCCTCCAGCACCACACCAATGGCACCGGTGCGTTCCAGTGTGGCCAGCGTGCGCACAAGGCGGATGATATTATGCGGTCCGCGCAATTACAGCTTCCACCCCGAATGCAGCGCCGCCACACCCATGGTCATGTTGCGGTATTTCACCTGCCCGAACCCCGCCTGCCGGATCATGCCTGCAAACGTGTCCTGATCGGGGAATTTGCGAATGCTTTCGACCAGATACTGATAACTGTCCCGGTCACCCGTCACCACCTGACCCATGGCAGGGATCACGTTGAACGAATACAGATCATAGGCCTTTTGCATCAGATCATTCGGAATGCGGCTGAATTCCAGCACCATCAGCCGCCCGCCCGGACGCAATACGCGGTATGCCTCGCGCAGCGCATCGGCAATCCGCGTCACGTTCCGGATGCCGAAACTGATCGTGTAGACGTCAAAGCTGCCCGTCGCAAAAGGCAGCGCCATCGCATCGCCCGCCACCCATTCCAGCCGGTCGGCAAGGCTGTCGGCATCCGCACGCTTGCGCCCCTCAACCAGCATGGATTCCGTCATGTCGCAGACCACCGCACTGGTACCCAGCGCGCGTTTCAGGAACCGGAACGCCACATCACCCGTGCCGCCCGCCACATCCAGCAGGCGCTGGCCCGGACGCGGGGCCAGCCAATCCATCATCGCGTCTTTCCACAGCCGGTGCACGCCGCCTGACATCAGGTCGTTCATCACATCGTATTTGCTGGCCACCCGCGTGAATACGCCATGCACCATCCCGGCCTTTTCACCCTCCGGCACGGTCTGAAACCCAAAATGCGTGGTGTCTTCGTTGTCTTTCGTCATCACGTTTGCGCCCAAGTGTTGCCGCCTTCGGGTTATACATAGTTCGCCAGAAGGAAAACCACATAAAGACCGAAGGCAGGCGACACTTGGAAGACATGCTGTATCAATCTGCCGCGCTCTGGCTTGCACCTGCCATCATCATTCTGTCACTTGCGCTGACAGTGGCCAACCGCAGGCGCGCCCGTCTGCGTGAGGGTCCACTGCAAGGCCGCATAGGGCGCACCACGATCAGCAGGCTGGTGCAGCCCTTGCCGGGTGACATTGAACTGATCGCACAGATGGGCATGGCAGCCCTGCCCCGCCAAAGTGCGGGCACGCATGTTTTGCGCACAACGCCCGGATTGCAGGCAATTTCACTGGGGTTAAGCGCGCTGATCCTGGGTCTGTTGGCGGCAGGGATGCCGGGCTCGCATGACGTGTTTGGCGGTGATCCGGCCATTCTTTGGGGGCTGGCTATCCTGCTGGGCATCGGCATTGCAGATATTTTGAGTTATGAGCTGCAGTTTGACAGGCATGGCATGGTACTGACACGGTTCATGTACTGGCGGCGCAGTTTCGAATGGGCGCATCTGATGGGCATAGATGACGATCAGAATTATCAATACGTACTGGCCTTTTCCAAAGGTGGCCGGGTCAAGGTGCTGAAACATCTTGTCGGCATGCCCGGATTTCTGACACATGTGGCATCCGTTCTTGATCGGAATGAAAGCCAGCATGCCGGAACTGCCCGAGGTTGAAACTGTCCGCCAAGGCCTGATCCCCGTTATGGAGGGGCAGACCATTGTGCAGGCACAGGTGAACCGGCCCGATTTGCGCTGGCCGTTTCCGCCCAATATGGCCGCGCGGTTGCAAGGGCAGCCGGTGTTGGCGCTGCGGCGGCGATCCAAGTATATTCTGGCTGATCTGGGGTCAGGTGAAACGCTGCTGATCCACCTTGGCATGTCGGGTCGCATGCTGATTTCTGGCGCCATGATCGGGCAGTTCCATCAGAATCATCCCGCCCCCGCCAAGCATGATCACGTCGTGCTGGACATGGGCCAAGGCGCGCGCATCACCTTTAATGACGCCCGCCGTTTTGGCGCGATGGACCTGATGCCCACGGCCACGGCTGAACGTCATGCGTTGCTGGTGGCGCTTGGCCCGGAACCTTTGGGCAATGCGTTTGATGAAGATTACCTGCTGTCACGTCTGACGGGCCGCAAGACCCCGATCAAATCGGCGCTGCTGGATCAGCATATCGTGGCGGGGCTGGGTAACATCTATGTCTGTGAAGTGCTGTTTCGCGCAGGGCTGGATCCGCGTTTGTTGGCGGGTGACATTGCCCCGCACCGTCTGCGCCCCGTAGTGCCGATCATCCGGCAGGTGCTGTCAGAGGCGATCGAGGCGGGCGGATCATCCTTGCGTGATTACCGGCAGGCCGATGGTGAGCTTGGCTATTTCCAGCACCGTTTCAACGTCTATGACCGTGAAGGTGCGGCCTGCATCACGTCGGGTTGCACAGGCATGATCGCCCGCACGGTGCAATCGGGCCGGTCATCTTTCTATTGCCCCACCTGCCAAACGTGACTTGGCGTAGGCAGTGCAGGCTGTTAAAGCCCATGTTCGGGGATCAGGAGTTGCTTTCACATGGCCTATGAAACTTTGATCGTCGAGATCGAGGATTATGTAGCACTTATCCGGCTGAACCGGCCGGATGCGCTGAATGCCCTAAACTTCAAACTTCTGTCTGAACTGGCAGATGCGCTGTCCGCGGCTGATCGCAATGACAAGGTGCGCTGCATCGTGCTGACCGGGTCGGAAAAGGCCTTTGCCGCCGGTGCCGATGTGCGCGAAATGGCCAACAAAACCTTTGTCGACATGTATGCCGATGATCCGTTGGGCACCGAGGCTGACCGTATTCTGCGCGTCCGCAAACCGATTATCGCAGCCGTGTCGGGTTATGCGCTTGGCGGTGGCTGTGAACTGGCCATGATGTGCGATTTTATCATCGCGTCCGACACGGCCAAATTCGGCCAGCCCGAAATCAACCTTGGGATTGTGGCCGGTCTGGGTGGCACGCAGCGCCTGACGCGGTTTGTCGGCAAGGCCAAATCCATGGACATGCACCTGACAGGCCGCAACATGGACGCGGCCGAGGCTGAACGCTGCGGTCTTGTCAGCCGCGTGGTGCCCGCCAAGAACCTGATCGAAGAGGCGATGAAGGCCGCGATGAAAATCGCCGAAAAATCGGCGCTGACCGTAATGGCGGTGAAAGAGGCAGTGAACCGCGCGCAGGAAACCAGCCTGCGCGAAGGCATGCTGTACGAACGCCGACTGTTTCATGCGATGTTTGCCACCGAAGATCAGAAAGAAGGCATGGCCGCCTTTCTGGAAAAGCGCACCCCTCAATTCCGCGACAAATAAGGGCATCGGTTAAGGGTAGCGGCGCACAACCGATTGCCCCTTTCCTTTTTTGCACCGCTCGCCTATACGCCGCCTTACATGCGCGTGGGCCCGCTTAGGCAAGATTCGTTCCCCATTCTTCGACGGGGCGCTTTGGTCATTTGCGCAACCAGATGTAACAGACGCTAAGGAAACGAACCCCATGGCAAATACTGCCCAGTCCAAAAAGCGCGCCCGCCAGTCGGAAACCCGCTATGCCATCAACAAGGCACGCCGGTCGCGCATTCGCACCTTCCTGCGCAAGGTCGAAGAGGCGATTGCTTCGGGCGATCAGACTGCCGCGACCGCCGCATTGAAGGCTGCACAGCCGGAACTGGCGCGCGGCGTGTCAAAAGGCATTCTGCACAAGAACACCGTGTCGCGGAAAATGTCGCGCCTTGCATCGCGCGTCAAAGGCGTTGTCGCCGCCTGATCTCACCCGCTGTCATTTTGCAAAAAGCGTGCCTCAACCGGCGCGCTTTTTTGCGTTTTGCAACCCTCGCGCAGCCCCGTTGCAGCCCGACGTGGCGATTTTGCACAGGCCTTGGGATTCGCGCAGGGAAAGCGCTGTCAAGCAGTAAGAACAGTTGCACAGCCCGCAACCCGCTTGCTACCGTCCCCAAAGCGATTCACTTCGTTATGGGGGACATGACGGGGTCGGGTACTGGGACGACTGCAAACAGGCTGCCATACCTGTTGCAAGATCACTAAAATCCAGTGTCTGATCAACGGCTTGCGTGGTCTGCGGGGACGCATCCATGGGCTGAAATTTGGCTGCATTTGCCGTTGGCATATGCTGGCCAAATGCGTTTGTCCGGGCAGCAGTGGCCAATGGCTGCGGCGGCCGTCTGTTGTGTTGTGAACCGCAGGAATGACTGTGCGTGTGGGTTTTCCACGCGCAGAACGCATCAGGTTGGACAGCATGACGAATGAGACGTGGGTAACAGTAAAGTCCGAGCTGCAAAAGCGCATCGGAAAGAACAACTTCGTCACCTGGATCGAACCCCTTACTCTGAAACATCTGGCCAATGGCACGGCCCGTTTTGAAGTGCCCACCACGTTTTTCGGGGATTGGGTCAACCGCAACTACGGCGATCATATCCAGTCGCACATGAACAAGAACGGCGCTGTGGTTGAACGTCTGGAATTCGTCGTTGTGCAATCGGCGGTTCCTGCGGCAACAACCGCACCGCGCAAACCGCAGACCACGCGCCCCGTGCGCACGCGCAACGGTGCGGATGACGATCTGCCCGGCGCGCCGCTGGATGCGCGCTTTACCTTTGACAGCTTTGTTGTCGGCAAGCCGAATGAGCTTGCCAATGCCGCCGCCCGCCGTGTGGCCGAAGGTGGCCCGGTTACGTTCAACCCATTGTTCCTGTATGGCGGCGTGGGTTTGGGCAAAACCCACCTGATGCACGCCATTGCGCATGAACTGCATGCCCGCCAGCCAGAATTGCGCGTGATCTATCTGTCGGCCGAACAGTTCATGTACCAATTCGTGCAGGCCCTGCGTGACCGGTCCGTGATGGATTTCAAAAGCCTGTTCCGGTCGGTTGATGTGCTGATGGTGGATGACGTGCAATTCATTGCCGGCAAGGACAGCACGCAAGAGGAATTCTTTCACACCTTCAACGCACTGGTTGACCAGAACAAACAGATCGTCATTTCGGCTGACCGCGCCCCCGGTGAAATCAAGGATCTGGAAGAACGGATCAAAAGCCGCCTGCAATGCGGGCTGGTGGTTGATCTGCACCCCACCGATTATGAACTGCGCCTTGGCGTGTTGCAGCAAAAGGCCGAATTTTACCGCATGCAGTATCGCGGTCTGGTGCTGGCCGATGGCGTGCTGGAATTTCTGGCCCACCGCATCACCACCAATGTCCGCGTGCTGGAGGGGGCGCTGACCCGTCTGTTCGCCTTTGCCAGCCTTGTGGGCCGCGAAATCACGCTGGAACTGACGCAGGATTGCCTGTCAGACATCCTGCGCGCATCGGATCGCAAGGTCACAATTGAGGAAATTCAGCGCCGCGTGGGTGAACATTACAACGTCCGACTGTCTGATATCGTCGGCCCCAAACGCCTACGCACCATTGCACGGCCGCGCCAGATTGCCATGTATCTGGCCAAACAGCTGACCCCGCGGTCATTGCCTGAAATTGGTCGGCGTTTTGGCGGGCGCGATCACACCACGATCATGCACGGTATCCGCCGGATAGAAGAGCTGATGGCCACAGATTCGCAATTGTCCGATGACTTGCAGATGCTGAAACGGCAATTGCAGGGCTGACCGGCGCGCAGGCCGCGAAAATCCATTGAAATCTGCTTGAGAACCGGGAAAAACCGGATAGGTTCGCCGTCCCTGCGCAGCAGGACCGGACAGGGGGAAGAAAGATGAAGATCAGCATCGAACGCGCGACCTTGCTCAAGGCATTGGGGCAGGCGCAATCCGTGGTCGAGCGGCGCAATACCATTCCGATTCTGGCCAACGTGCTGATCGAGGCGGAAGGCGCGCAGGTCAGCCTTCGCGCCACCGATCTGGATATCGAGGTGGTTGACCGCGCGCCTGCCATGGTGGAACGGCCGGGATCAACCACAGTATCGGCTGTCATGCTGCATGAAATCGTGCGCAAACTGCCGGATGGCGCGCTTGTGGTGCTGGCCGAAGATGCCAGCACCGGGCGGCTGACCATTGCAGCGGGGCGGTCAACCTTTAGCCTTGCGACCCTGCCGCGCGAAGATTTCCCGGTCATGGCATCGTCTGAATATGCCACGAACTTTTCGGCCCCGGCCCCCGTACTGCGCCGCCTGTTCGACAAGGCGAAATTTGCGATTTCCACCGAAGAAACGCGCTATTACCTGAACGGCGTTTATCTGCATGTGGCCACATCGGAAGGCGGGCAGGTGCTGCGCGCGGTGGCAACCGATGGCCACCGTCTGGCACGGATTGATGCGCCCCTGCCCGACGGGGCGGCGGCAATGGCAGGCGTGATCGTGCCACGCAAAACGGTGAACGAGCTGCGCAAACTGCTGGATGATGATACGGCGGAAATCGCGGTGTCGGTATCGGAAACCAAGATCCGCTTTGCCACGCCAGCCATCACGCTGACCTCCAAGGTGATTGATGGCACGTTCCCGGATTACACGCGGGTTATTCCGACGGGCAATACCAAGCGGCTGGAGGTGGATGCGGCCGAATTTGCCAAGGCGGTGGACCGGGTTGCAACAGTATCATCCGAACGCAGCCGCGCCGTGAAGCTGAGCCTTGATGAAGACCGCCTGATCCTGTCGGTGAACGCGCCAGACAGCGGTGCTGCGGAAGAGGAACTGGCCGTGGCCTATTCGGATGAGCGGCTGGAGATCGGCTTTAACGCCAAATACCTGTTGGAAATCGCCAGTCAGGTTGACCGCGAAAATGCGGTGTTCCTGTTCAATTCATCAGGCGATCCGACGCTGATGCGCGAGGGGAATGATACTTCGGCAGTGTATGTCGTGATGCCGATGCGCGTATGATCTGCCGCCGGGGGTTTCACCCCCGGACCCCCAGGATATTTGTGCCAAAATGAAAGGGCTTGGCGTGAAGGGCTTTGCCGTCACATCGCTGACCCTGTCGCATTTCCGGAGCCACCGCGCTGCGCGGTTGCAGTTTGATGGCCGCCCCGTGGCGATTGTGGGGGCAAATGGCGCGGGCAAGACCAATATTTTGGAGGCGGTTTCCCTGTTGTCACCGGGGCGCGGGTTGCGGCGGGCGGAGGCCACAGAGCTGATGCGCAGGCCCGAGGGGCTGGGCTGGAAGGTGCGGGCCGATGTGCAGGGCATCTCTTCCACACATGAGGTGGAAACCTGGGCCGAACCGGACGCGCCGCGCGTGGTGCGGATTGATGGCAAACAGGCCACGCAGGCGGCGCTTGGCCGGGTGCTGCGTGTGGTCTGGCTGGTGCCAGCCATGGACCGGTTGTGGATTGAGGCGGCAGAGGGGCGCAGGCGTTTTCTTGACCGTATGACGTTAAGCTTTGCACCCGATCACGCCGAGGCGGTGCTGGGCTATGAAAAGGCGATGCGCGACAGGAACCGTTTGCTGAAAGACGGTGTGACGGATGCACGCTGGTATGCGGTGCTGGAAGGGCAGATGGCGGATGCGGCGCTGGCCATTGCGGTTAACCGCAACCATGCGATTGCGCGGCTGATGCAGGCGCAGCAGGGGGCGCAAACGGCCTTTCCGGCGGCTGATCTGGCGCTGACAGGGCCAGAGGGGGAACCCGCCATTGCGCCCGAAGACCTGCCCGCGCAATGGGCGCTGACCCGCGCGCGCGATCTGGCCGCCGGGCGCACGCTGGCCGGGCCGCACCGGGCCGATCTGGCGGCGACCTATCGCAGCAAGGGCACCGTTGCCGCACAATGTTCCACCGGAGAGCAGAAGGCGCTGCTGATCAGCCTGATCCTGTCGAACGCCCGCGCGCTGACCGCTGATCTGGGGGCGACACCGGTGCTGCTGCTGGATGAGGTGGCGGCCCATCTGGATGCCACCCGCCGTGCAGCACTGTATGATGAGATTTGCGCCTTGGGTGCGCAGGCGATCATGACGGGCACCGAGGCCGATCTGTTTGACACGCTTGGCGCGCGCGGCCATCTGGTGACAGTGGCCGAGGTGGACGGCTGTTCACAGGTGCGGGGATGACACAGGTGCAGGGATGACAGTCTCATTCTGGGATTTGCTGCTGTATGCCGGTGGCATGGCGGCCTTGTGGGTGGTGCCCGGCCCGGTATGGGTTGCCTTGACGGCGCGTGCATTGACCGGCGGCTTTGCCAGCGCATGGCCTTTGGCCGTGGGCGTAGCGATTGGTGATGCCGTCTGGCCCCTTGCCGCCATCTTTGGCCTGACGTGGATATTGTCGGTCTACGGCGGCTTTCTGGACGCTTTGCAATGGGTGGCCGCCCTGATTTTTGTGGTCATGGGCCTGATGTTGTTGCGCAAATCGGGTGAGGTGTCATCTGACAGCCGCCTGACCAGACCGGGCCGCCTTGCCGGGTTTATCACCGGCGTGGCCGTGGTGATCGGAAACCCCAAGGCCATTCTGTTCTACATGGGCATGCTGCCGGGGTTCTTTGATCTGTCCCGCCTGACCGGCTGGGATATTGCTGCCATCCTTGCCATTTCCGCCACGATTCCGATGGTCGGCAACCTTGGTCTGGCCCTGTCAATTGACCGTGCCCGCGCGCTGCTGGCATCACCACAAAGCGTCAAACGCATCAACACCGTGTCCGGCGTTTTGCTGATTTGCGTGGGCATCGTCATTGCCCTGACCTGACGCTAAATCCGTGGTCATGTGCGTGACATCCCCCCCCTGAACCGCTATACCTTGCGCATAAAAACAGGGGTTCCCGACGTATGGCCGAAGCTGCCAAGATTGCCGATAGTTACGGCGCAGATTCCATCAAGGTTCTCAGGGGCTTAGAGGCGGTTCGCAAACGCCCCGGCATGTATATTGGTGACACCGATGATGGGTCAGGCCTGCACCATATGGTGTACGAGGTGGTCGATAACGGCATTGACGAAGCGCTGGCTGGCCATGCCACCGCCGTCACCGTGAAAATTCATGCCGACAGCAGCGTGTCCGTGCGCGACAATGGCCGCGGCATCCCGGTGGATATCCATCAGGAAGAGGGCGTGTCGGCGGCCGAAGTGATCATGACGCAGCTGCATGCGGGCGGCAAATTCAACAACACCGATGACAGTGGCAATGCCTACAAGGTGTCGGGCGGCCTGCATGGTGTGGGCGTTTCGGTGGTGAATGCGCTGTCGGAATGGCTGGAACTGACCGTCTGGCGCAATGACATGGAATACCGCGCGCGGTTTGAACATGGCGATTGCGTCGTGCATGTGCATGAGGTGGGGCCAGCGCCCGGCATGAAGGGCACCGAGGTGCGCTTTCTGGCATCGGCCAAGGTCAACATTCCCGAAGGCACGTTCAGCAATCTGGAATACAGCTTCAAGACGCTGGAAAACCGCTTGCGCGAACTCGCGTTCCTGAATTCCGGCGTGCGGATCGTCATTTCGGATGAACGCCCGGCAGAACCCCTGCAGACCGAACTGTTCTACGAAGGCGGCGTGCGGGAATACGTGCGCTACCTTGACCGCTCCAAATCATCCATCATGCCCGACCCGATTTACATGATTGGTGAGCGTAATGGCATGACGGTTGAGGTCGCCATGTGGTGGAACGACAGTTATAATGAAATGGTGCTGCCGTTCACCAACAACATTCCGCAGCGCGATGGCGGCACGCATTTGGCCGGTTTCCGTGGCGCGCTGACACGCACGATCAACGCCTACGCGCAGTCCAGCGGCATTGCCAAAAAGGAAAAGGTCGATTTCACCGGGGATGACGCGCGCGAAGGGCTGACCTGCGTGTTGTCGGTCAAGGTGCCGGACCCCAAGTTTTCCAGCCAGACCAAGGATAAACTTGTCAGCTCCGAAGTGCGCCCGGCTGTTGAAAATCTGGTCAACGAAAAGCTGTCCGAATGGTTTGAAGAAAATCCGGGCAATGCCAAGATCATTGTCGGCAAGATTGTTGAGGCGGCGCTGGCACGCGAAGCGGCGCGCAAAGCACGCGAATTGACGCGGCGCAAATCGGCGCTGGATATCGCATCGCTGCCGGGCAAGCTGGCCGATTGTCAGGAAAAAGACGCCTCAAAGTCTGAGATCTTTCTTGTCGAAGGTGACAGTGCCGGGGGCAGTGCCAAACAGGGCCGCAGCCGCGCCAATCAGGCCGTGCTGCCGCTGCGTGGCAAAATCCTGAATGTGGAACGCGCGCGGTTTGACCGTATGCTGGGCAGTGCTGAAATTGGCACGCTGATCACCGCCCTTGGCACCGGCATTGGCCGTGATGAATTTGATATCGCCAAACTGCGCTACCACAAGGTTGTTATCATGACCGATGCCGATGTGGACGGCGCGCATATCCGCACGCTGCTGCTGACGTTCTTTTTCCGCCAGATGCCCGCGCTGATCGAAGGTGGTTATCTGTATATTGCCCAGCCTCCGCTCTACAAAGTGGCGCGTGGCAAGTCTGAAGTGTACCTCAAGGATCAGCCGGCACTGGAAGATTATCTGGTGGAAATGGGCACCGAAGGTGCGGTTCTGCGGTTGACCGATGGTCAGGAAATTGCCGGCAATGATCTGGCCCGCGTGATTGAGGGCGCGCGTCAGTTCCGCCGCGTGCTGGATGCGTTTCCCACCCACTATCCGCGCGGCATTCTGGAACAGGCCGCCATCGCGGGGGCCTTTGATGCAGGCCGCGCTGATGCCGATTTGCAGGCGGTGGCCGATATGGTGGCCAAACGGCTTGATCTGATTGCCACCGAATATGAACGCGGCTGGTCAGGCCGCGTGACACAGGACCACGGCATCCGGCTTAGCCGCATCTTGCGCGGGGTAGAAGAGTTGCGCACGCTTGATGGGGCTGTGCTGCGGTCGGGTGAGGCGCGGCGTCTGTCTGCCGTGTCGGCGCAAAGCCGCGATCATTTTCAGGGTACGTCCCGGCTGGTACGCAAAGACCGTGAGCAGCTGATCCACGGCCCCACGGAACTGTTAAAGGCCGTGCTGACCGAAGGCGAAAAGGGCCTGTCGCTGCAACGTTACAAGGGTCTGGGCGAAATGAACCCCGAACAGCTGTGGGAAACCACACTTGACCCCGAAGCGCGCACGCTACTGCAGGTGCGGGTCGAAGATCTGGCCGAAGCGGATGACATTTTCACCAAGCTGATGGGTGATGTCGTCGAACCACGGCGCGAATTCATCCAATCCAACGCACTGAACGTGGAACATCTGGATATATAGCTGCAGCCGTTGCGCAACTTTGTGACCAGACCTATCCACCATGATGCTGGACTCTGTCCCCACAGACGCTAATCATAAGCCAAGTCAATTGGGGGGAAATGCGATGTGCCGCATCTATGCAGAGCAAGACCCGCACCGTTATGCGCTGACAACGCGCCGCTTGCGCCTGAACGGGCAAAGCACGTCTATCCGGTTGGAAAACACATATTGGCAGATTCTTGATGAACTGGCCGCAGCCGAGGGCATGACCACGCCCGCCTTCACGTCCAAACTGCATTCCGAAGTGCTGGAACAGCATGGTGAGCCTGCCAATTTCTCGTCTGTGCTGCGTTGCACCTGCCTGATCTACCTTGAACGGCCCGCCCAACAGGCGATTGCCGCCGAATAGTGCAGGAATTGCTGGCGTAGTAATCTGTTACTACCACCCGCCCGGTCGCAGCGGGCAGGTTAGCCTTGTTGCCCTTTCTAGGGCTGGTTCAAGGAGCACCCATGGCCAAAGCCATTCATTCAATGATCCGCGTGCTGGATGAGGCGCGGTCGCTGGCGTTTTATCAAACCGCATTCGGCCTGACGGTGGCTGACCGACTGGATTTTGACAGCTTTACCCTGATCTACCTGTCCAACGCCGAAACCGGCTTTGAGGTGGAACTGACCGTCAACAAGGGCCGCACCGAACCCTACGCATTGGGCGATGGGTACGGCCATCTGGCAGTGTCCGTGGCCGATGTGGATGCCGAACATGCCCGCATGTCTGCCGCTGGCCTTGCCCCGCGCAAACTAGTGGATTTTGCGCCTGCAGGCAGCGTGATTGCGCGCTTTTTCTTTATTGCCGACCCCGATGGTTACCAGATCGAGGTCCTGCAACGTGGCGGCAGATATCTTTGACCCGCCAAAACCACGCGTCCGGGAGGGGCGGGTGGCACGACCCAAGGCATGAACCCAGGGAGGGAATGATGACCATATCCGAAAAGCCGCGCGGCCTGACGCGGCGTGATCTGTTGTCGCGGTCAATCGCGGCAGGGGCGACATTCATGGTGGGGGCCGGTTTTGTGGCCGGGCGTGACGCGGCCTGGGCCACCGAAGTGGTCGCGCTCAAGCCGGAATCGATGGCCACGCTGGTGCAGATGGCGCGCGATATCTATCCGCATGACCGGATCGCCGACGAATTCTATGTCATCGCGGTCAAAGGTTATGACGCGGCCGAGGCTGCCCCCGAAATTGAGGAAGGTATCGCTGCGCTGAACGCCGCCGCTTTGGTCAAGGGCCATGCAGATTACCTGTCGATCGGTTGGGAGCGTGACCGCGTCGATGTGCTGCGCGGCATCGAGGAAACGCCGTTCTTTCAGAAAATCCGTGGGGGGCTGGTGACCGGGCTTTACAACCAAAAGGCCGTCTGGCCGCTGTTTGGTTATGAAGGCGAAAGCTTTAGCCAGGGCGGCTATCTGGAACGTGGCTTCAACGACATCAACTGGCTTTAAGGCGGGGGCAAGATCATGGTTGCGAAATATGAACTGGATGATGCCTCGGTTGTGGTAATCATCGGCACGGGCGCAGGTGGCGGCACACTGGCCAACGAACTGGCGCAAAAGGGCGTCAAGGTCGTCGCGCTCGAGGCGGGTGGGCGGTACCTGCCCGAAGACTACGTCAATGACGAATGGGAAAGTTTCGGCCAACTGGCCTGGCTTGATACCCGTACCACCAGCGGTGACTGGCGCGTGGCCAAGAATTTTTCGGGCCTGCCCGCATGGATCGTCAAGGCGGTGGGCGGCACCACCACCCATTGGGCCGGCGCATCGCTGCGGTTTCAAGATCACGAATGGAAGGCGCTGACCAATTATGGCGCAGTTGCAGGCGCCAACCTGCAGGATTGGCCGGTGGATGGCGCCGAAATGGCCCCGTGGTACGATATGGCCGAAGAAAAGATGGGCGTAACGCGCACCGGCAATCGCCCCGGCCTGCCCGGCAACAATAACTACCTCGTGCTGGAAAAGGGGGCCAAAGCGCTTGGCTATACCGAAGTTCACACCGGTAAAATGGCCATTCAAACCCGTGATGATGGTGACCGCATCCCCTGCCAGCAGACCGGTTTCTGCTTTCAGGGCTGCAAATGGGGTGCGAAATGGTCTACCGCCTATACCGAAATCCCCAATGGTGAGGCGACGGGCCTGCTCGAGGTGCGCGAGCGTGCCATGGCGCTCAAGATCGAACATGATGCCACCGGCAAGGTGACGGGCGTTCTGTATGCCGACAAGGACGGCACTCAGGTGGTGCAAAAGGCGCGCATCATCTGCGTGGCGGGCAACACCATTGAAAGCCCCCGCTTGCTGCTGAACTCTGCCTCCGACATGTTCCCGAATGGCCTTGCCAATTCATCTGATCAGGTGGGCCGCAACTATATGCGGCATGTGACGGGGTCGGTTTACGGTGTGTTCGACAAACCGGTCAAGATGTGGCGCGGCACCACGATGGCGGGCATCATTCAGGACGAAGCCCGGCTGGACCCGTCACGCGGCTTTGTCGGCGGGTATGAACTGGAAACGCTGGCGCTTGGCCTGCCCTTCATGGCGGCCTTCCTTGACCCCGGTTCATGGGGCCGCGAATTCACCTCTGCGCTGGATAGCTATGAAAACATGGCAGGCATGTGGATTGTTGGCGAAGACATGCCGCAGGCCACCAACCGCATCACCGTGAACAAGGACATCCTTGATCAGCACGGCGCACCCACACCCAACGTGCATTTCGATGATCACCCCAACGATATCGCCATGCGCACCCACGCCTATGCCCAGGGCGTTGCTTTGTATAATGCCGTGGGCGCCACCCGCGCCTTCCCCACGCCGCCTTACCCGTCCACCCATAACCTTGGCACCAACCGCATGTCCGCAGACCCGGCATTGGGCGTGGTCAACAAATGGGGCCAGACGCATGATGTGGGTAACCTGTTCATCTCGGACGGATCTCAGTTCACAACCGGGGCTGCCGAAAACCCCACGCTGACGATTGTTGCCCTTGCCATCCGGCAGGCTGACCACATTGCCAGCCAAATGGCCGCAGGCACGATCTGACAGGCCGGCATCTGAAACGTCAAAAAGGGCGGCCCATCCGGACCGCCCTTTTTCTATTGGTGACCCCGGCGAGATTCGAACACGCGGCCTACGGTTTAGGAAACCGTCGCTCTATCCAGCTGAGCTACGGGGCCATCTGCCCTATCTGCCCAAATCAGGCAGAAAGAGCAACCGGTCAGAACATGGTGATCGTGGCCTTGCCCGTGGCATATTCAAACGAACACCGCGCTTCGCCCGATGATCCACCCCCCACCGTCATCACCGCCGACAGCCCCGATGGGCCATTGGTGCCCGTCACCTCGCGGAACGCCGTGATCTGACGCACGGTCAGACCTTCCTTTGCCGCGGTCGTCCGGCAGGCCTGTTCGGCAATCGCGGGATTTGCCGCCTCAAACGCCTCAACCGGCACGTCCGGCGCCACACAAGCCGACAGCACGCCAATAGCAAGACCAAGGGACAAGGTTGGAAAAAGCAGTTTCATAATGCACCTGTTGTTGAATGGTTGCCCTGCAGCATACCGCAGAAATTGCGCTTGGGCAGTGGAAAACGCTTGCCCATGGACAAGCGGGTTTTCGGCGTTAACATTGCAAAAGTTGAGGATAGCCATTGAACAAACAAGCCCGCCCCCTGACCCTGCGTGATGTGTCCGATGTTTCGGGCGTCAGTGAAATGACCGTCAGCCGCGTGTTGCGCAACCGGGGCGATGTATCGCCCGCCACGCGCGACAAGGTGCTGCGCGCCGCCCGCCTGCTGGGATATGTGCCAAACCGGATTGCCGGTGCCTTGGCCAGCCAGCGGGTCAATCTGGTGGGCGTGGTGATCCCGTCCCTGTCAAACATGGTCTTCCCCGAGGTGATGACCGGCATTTCCGATGGGTTGCGCGGCACGGGCCTGCAGCCGGTGGTCGGCGTGACAAACTATCTGCCCGACCGCGAAGAGGAAGTGATCTATGAAATGCTGTCATGGCGGCCATCGGGCCTGATCGTGGCGGGGCTGGAACATACCGATGCCGCACGCGCGATGATGGAACGCGCAGGCGTTCCGGTCATCGAGGTGATGGATATTGACGGCCCCGTGGTTGACAGTGCGGTGGGCATTTCGCACGCCCGCGCCGGGCGGCAAATGGCCGAGGCGATTATCGCAGCGGGGTATGGGCGCATCGGGTTTCTGGGCACGATGATGCCCTATGATCACCGCGCGCGCAAACGGATGGAGGGGTTTGAGGCCGCCTTGCACGCCGCTGGCCTGCCCCTCGTGGACCGCGAGTTCTATTCCGGTGGATCAGCCCTGCTGAAAGGGCGCGAGATGACGGCAGCCATTCTGCAACGCAATCCGGATCTGGATTTTCTGTATTATTCCAATGACATGATCGGGGCAGGCGGCCTTTTGTACTGCCTAGAGGTGGGCATCAGCGTGCCGGGGCAACTGGGCCTTGCCGGGTTTAACGGGGTGGAATTGCTGGACGGTTTGCCGCGCAAACTGGCCACGATGGATGCCTGCCGCGCCGAGGTGGGGTTCAAGGCCGCCGAATTGATCGCCCGCGCGGCATCGGCCGAGGTGGTTGAACTGTTCCCCACCCTGCAACCGGGCGATACAATCCGGCGATAAGCGCAAAAGTTTTCTGAAAACTTTTGGTAAAATCCTTCAAAAGGATTTTGGCTCACACCACCAACCGGCCGCCTTGCACACCGGCGATCTGCACTTTGATGATCTGCCCCTCTGCATGGTCCGCGCCAAACACCACTTCGGCAAACCCTTCGGTCCGCCCCATCCGCGGGCCTTCCGTCAGCACCAGGTGGGTCTGCCCTACCTGTGCTGCCAGATGCGTCTGCAGGGCCGCGTCACCGCGCGCGCGCAACCGCGCCGCCCGCTCCTTGATCTCCGGCCCATTCACCGCTGGTATCCGCGCCGCTGGCGTACCCTTGCGCGCGCTAAAGGGGAACACATGCAGAAAGGTCAGGCCGCAATCATCCACTAACTGCAGCGAGTTTTCGAACATCTGTTCATTTTCTGTCGGAAACCCTGCAATAATATCTGCCCCGAACACCATGTCCGGGCGCAAACGCCGCGCTTCTTCGCAAAACCGTATGGCATCATCGCGCAAATGCCGCCGCTTCATGCGCTTCAGGATCATGTCATCGCCCGCCTGCAAGGACAGGTGCAGGTGCGGCATCAGGCGCGGCTCGGTTGCAATCGCCAGCATCAACGCGTCGTCCACTTCGATGCTGTCAATCGAACTGATCCGCAGGCGCGGCAGATCCGGCACAAGGCGCAGGATACGCAGCACCAGATCGCCCAGACGCGGCGCGGCAGGCAGATCGGCACCCCATGAGGTCAGATCAACGCCTGTCAGCACCACCTCGTTGAACCCACGGTCCACAAGACGTTGAATCTGTTCAATAACCACACCCGCGGGCACAGACCGCGAATTGCCCCGCCCGAATGGAATGATGCAGAATGTGCAGCGGTGATCACAGCCGTTCTGCACCTGCACATAGGCGCGGTGGCGGCCGAAACCATCAATCAGATGCCCTGCCGTTTCGCGCACTGACATGATGTCATCCACCTGCACGCGTTCGGTCTGGCCAATGAAATCAGCCGTCAGCCCGCGCCACGTGCTGGCCTGCATCTTTTCCGTATTGCCCACCACCCGCGTCACCTCGGGCATCGCCGCAAAGGTTTCGGGTTCGGTCTGCGCGGCACACCCCGTCACAATCACCGCCGCACCGGGGTTTTCGCGCGCCAGACGGCGGATTTCCTGTTTGGCCTTGCGCACCGCCTCGGCCGTAACTGAACAGGTGTTCACCACCACTGCGTTACCCACACCCGCTGCCGCCGCAAGCTCGCGCATCGCCTCGGTTTCATAGGCGTTCAGGCGGCAGCCCAGCGTGGCAAAAACGGGTGCGTTCACGAATGCTCTGCCACAAAATCAAACGACAGCACGCCGTCAAACACCCGCGCCACCGGCCCGGTCAACCAGACACCATCATCGCGCCAATCCGCCACCAGCACCCCGCCATCCATGTGCAACGCCACACGCCGCCCCGTCAGCCCGCGCAGATGCGCCGCCACCGCCGCCGCACAGGCCCCCGACCCACATGCCAGCGTGATGCCCGCCCCGCGTTCCCATACCCGCAGGCGCAGCATGTCTGGCCCGATCACCGATGCAAATTCCACATTCGTACGTTGCGGAAACAGCGCGTCATGCTCCATCACCGGCCCCAGCCCAGCCAGATCAATCGCCCCTGCATCATCCACAAACGTCACGCAATGCGGGTTGCCCATGCCCACCGCCACCGGGTCACCCGGCAACGGCAGATGCAGCAAATCAACTGCCCGCGCAACCGGCACCGCGTCCCAGTCCAGCACCGGCAGGCCCATGTTCACGCTGACCTGCCCATCCACCGTCCGCCCCGCCTGCAAGCCGCCCCGCGCTGTCACCAAAGACACCGCATCGCGCCCCAGCCCCGCCATCACATAATCCGCCACGCAGCGCGTGGCATTGCCGCAGGCCCCCGCGCGTGACCCATCGCTGTTCCAGAAATCCAACGCGAAATCCGCCCCATCCGCATCCCGGATTTCCGCCAGCTGATCAAATCCCACGCCCCGGTTCCGGTCACCCAAGGCGCGTGCCAGCGCAGCCGTCGTCACCGCCCCGCGCCCGCGCGAGTCGATCACCACAAAATCATTGCCCGCCCCGTGCATTTTCATGAAGGGCAGGCCCGGCATTGGCTGCATCTGATTCATGAGTGGGCATATACGCCTAACCCCATGAATTTGCCAGCACCCCGCGCTTTTGACGACGACCTGATGCTTTTGTCCTTGACCCCATGCCGGAACGTTTCTAATCACCCGCCTTGCGCCAGAGACGGTGTCTGCACAACGACGGTGCGGGCGGGTAGCTCAGTTGGTTAGAGCACGTGACTTTTAATCATGGGGTCGGGGGTTCGAATCCCCCCCCGCTCACCAGTCTCTGGCGCGTGTTATCCTGCAACCGGTGTGGCAATGTGCAGGGCGGTGTTCCAGCCCACACAGGCCAGTGCCAGATCATCCGGAAACGGCTTGTCGGTGAACACGGCGTCCAGTTCCGACAATGACGCCAGCCGCACTGGCGCAGGCCTGTCCAGCTTTGATCCGTCGGTCACCAGAAATCGCGTGCGTGACTGGCGGATGATCGCCTTGGAAACCCGCACTTCGGCCATGTCAAAATCCAGCAAATCGCCGTCACGGTCCATGGCTGAACAGCCGATAATCGCGTAGTCCACCTTGAATTGCTCAATGAACTGGGTGGTCAACTCGCCGACCAACCCGCCATCAGACCGGCGCAAACCGCCCCCCGCCACCATGATTTCGCAGCTGTCATTCGCCACCAGAATGTTCGCCACGTTCATGTTGTTCGTCACCACCGTGATGTTGCGGTGATGCAGCAATTCGCGCGCCACAGCCTCGGTCGTGGTGCCAAGGTTCAGGATCATGCTGCAATTATCCGGGATCGCCTGCGCGCAGGCCCGCGCGATGGCCGCCTTGGCCCCCTCATTCATCCGCCTGCGTTCTTCGTAGCCGATGTTGCTGACACCCGTGCGCACCACCGCCCCGCCATGCACACGGTCCAAAAGGCCCGCGTCTGACAAATCGGTCAGATCACGGCGAATCGTCTGCAAGGTGACGTTGAATCGCTCTGCCAGCAATTCCACCACCACGCGCCCTTCGCTGCGCGCAATGTCAAGAATTTCGCTTTGTCGAAAACTTAGCGCCAATGGCCCCTCCGCCGCTGCCTGTAAAATCATCAATAGCGGCTTTTTGTGCAATTCATAGCGCTTTGGATACTGCCCGATTTTCGCGCGACACAAAACGTCTGAAATGTTCGCTTTTGCGCGTTTCGAAAATAAACGAAAATATACATTGACATCTCATGCGCGAATCTTACACATTGTTGTCGGAACAAGCGGGTGGGAGGCCAGCATGAACCACAGCGCCGCTGCGCCGCTTGATCTGTTTGTGATCGGCGGCGGGATCAATGGGTGTGGCATCGCCCGTGATGCTTCGGGGCGTGGCCTGCGGGTGGCGCTTGCCGAACAGGGCGATCTTGCCCAAGCCACGTCCAGTGCCTCAACCAAGCTGTTTCACGGTGGTTTGCGCTACCTTGAATATTTCGAATTCCGTCTGGTGCGTGAGGCGTTGGAAGAGCGTGAGACGCTTCTGGTGGCCATGCCGCACATCAGCTGGCCCATGCGCTTTGTGCTGCCCTACCACCCTTCCATGCGGTTTGAATCGGACACCCCCACATCACGCCTGCTGTCAAAGGTCATGCCATGGATGCGCGGTCGCCGCCCTGCATGGCTGATCCGGCTTGGCCTGTTCATGTATGACACGATGGGTGGCCGCAAAATCCTGCCGGGTGCCCGCACGCTGGATCTGCGCAATGATCCGGCAGGTGCGCCCCTGAACCCCAAATTCGAACGCGCCTACGAATATTCCGATTGCTGGGTCGAGGATTCGCGCCTGGTGGTGCTGAACGCCCGCGATGCCGAAGCACGCGGTGCCCGCATCATGACGCAAACGCGCGTTGTCACCGCCACCCGCACCAATGATCTGTGGGAAGTGGCGACTGATGGCCCGATGGGCCGTGAAACCCACCATGCACGCGCGCTTGTCAACGCTGGCGGGCCCTATGTTGAAGATATCATCCGCAATGTGGCCCGCATCAATTCCACCGAAGGCGTGCGCCTTGTGCGTGGCAGCCATATCGTCACCAGGAAACTGTTCGATCACGACCGCTGCTATTTCTTTCAGGGCACCGATGGCCGCATCATCTTTGCCATTCCGTATGAACAGGATTTCACCCTGATCGGCACCACGGACCAGGATCACAAGGGCGCGCCCAAGGATGCTGTCTGCACGCCCGAAGAACAGCAATACCTGTGCAACTTTGCCACCCAGTATTTCAAGAAACCGGTCACACTCGCCGATATCGTCTGGCATTACTCCGGCGTGCGCCCGCTGTATAATGATGGCGCCAAATCGGCCACCGCCGCCACGCGTGACTATGTGCTTAGCCTTGATACAAATGGCGCGCCTTTGCTGAACGTGTTTGGTGGCAAGATCACCACTTACCGCCGCCTTGCCGAATCCGCGCTTGCCAAGTTGACGCCGTATTTCCCGCAGGCCACGCCTGCGTGGACGGCGCGTGTCGCCATGCCCGGCGGCGATTTTCCACATGATGGGGTGGCAGCACTGACGGCCAAACTGCAGGCCGCGCACCCTTTCCTGACCGATTATCACGCCGCCCGCCTGATCCGCGCTTATGGTACCGAAGCGGCCCAGATCACCGGGTCGGCGAAAAGCCTTGAGGATATGGGCCGCCACTTTGGTGCTACCCTGACCGAGGCCGAGGTGCGCTGGCTGATGACACGCGAATATGCGCATGCGGCGGCTGATGTGGTCTGGCGGCGCACGAAACTGGGCCTGCGCATGACGGCTGATGAAATTGCCGCACTTGATACTTTCATGGGCCAACGCGCCCAAGCAGCGGAATAGGGGAATATCGTGCTGGAACTGCGCGGCGTCACACGGTCGGTCGAAGGGCGGGTGCAAATTCACACCACCGATCTTGCCTTGCAAAAGGGCACGATGAACGTGCTGCTGGGGCCAACCAGTTCGGGCAAGACATCGCTGATGCGGCTGATGGCGGGCTTGGATAAACCAACCGCTGGCACGCTGCATTGGGATGGGCGTGATGTGACGGGCATGCGTGTGCAAGACCGGGCGGTGGCGATGGTCTATCAGCAGTTCATCAATTACCCGGCGATGACCGTGTATGACAACATCGCTAGCCCCATGCGCATCATGGGCAAATCAGCGGCCGAGGTTGACCGCGCCGTGCGCGCCACCGCTGATATGCTGAAACTGACGCCGTTCCTTGCGCGCAAACCGCTGGAACTGTCGGGCGGCCAACAGCAGCGCTGCGCCCTTGCGCGCGCCTTGGTCAAGGATGCAGGGCTGGTGTTGCTGGATGAACCGCTGGCCAACCTTGATTATAAACTGCGCGAAGAACTGCGCGCCGAGATTCCGAAAATATTCGAGGCGTCTGGCGCGATCTTTGTCTATGCCACCACCGAACCCGAAGAGGCGCTTTTGCTGGGCGGCCACACCGCCACCCTGTGGGAGGGGCGCATGACGCAGTTTGGCGCAACACCGCAGGTGTACCGCCAACCCGCCGATGCCACCACGGCGCGGGTGTTCAGCGATCCGCCGATGAACTTTGTGCCGGCCGTGAAATCAGGCGCGCATGTCACGCTTGGTGATGTGAAAACCACCGCCACCGGGCCGCTTGCCGATTTGCCCGATGGCACCTACCGCGCCGGGTTCCGCGCCAATCATCTGACGCTGGACCGCAGCAGTGCATCCGCCGTGGGGTTTGCGGCGCAGGTGATTGTCACCGAAATCACCGGGTCGGAATCATTCCTGCATCTGACGCATGGCCCTGACCGCTGGGTTGGCCTTGTGCACGGGGTGCATGATCTGGCCCCCGGCGCGCAGGTCACCGTCTGGCTTGACCCCGCACATGTTTACATCTTTGGGCAGGACGGCCGCCTTGTCGCCCCCGCCCCCTATGCGATGGCGGCGTAAATCATGGCACAGATCACCCTGAAAAACCTTGCCCACAGCTATAACCCCGCCCCCACATCCGATGCCGATTACGCGCTCAAGGAAATGGATCACGTCTGGCAGGATGGCGGGGCCTATGCCCTGCTGGGCGCATCAGGCTGCGGCAAGACAACGCTTTTGAACATCATCTCGGGCCTCGTGCGCCCATCCCATGGCCGCGTGCTGTTTGGCGATACCGATGTGACTGATGCCCCCACCGCCGCACGCAACATCGCCCAAGTGTTCCAGTTTCCCGTCGTCTACGACACCATGACGGTACGTGATAACCTTGCCTTCCCCTTGCGCAATCGCGGCATGGCCCCGGATTATATCGCTGGCCGTGTTACCCAGATCGCGAAAATGATCGGCATGGAAGATAAACTCGACCGCAAGGCGCGCGGCCTGACCGCCGATGCCAAGCAAAAGATCAGCCTTGGCCGTGGCATGGTGAGGCAGGATGTGAACGCCATCCTGTTTGATGAGCCCCTGACCGTGATCGACCCGCATATGAAGTGGGAACTGCGCACCCAGCTCAAGGCGCTGCACCGCGAACTGGGCCATACGATGATCTACGTCACCCATGACCAGACCGAGGCGCTGACATTCGCTGACAAGGTTGTGGTCATGCACGAAGGCCGCGTGGTGCAGATGGGCACACCCGAGGAATTGTTCGAAACCCCCGCGCATACCTTTGTGGGCTATTTCATCGGCTCACCCGGCATGAACCTGCTGGATGCCACAATCGACGGTGCCACCGCCCATATCGCGGGTCACGCCGTGCCCTTGGGCGCGCATTACACCGCCACAGGCCGCACCCAAATTGGCATCCGCCCTGAATTCGCCCGGCTGACACGCGGGCAGGGCCTGCCTTTCACCCTGCGCCGCGTCGAAGATGTTGGCCGCCACCGCATTGTGCGCGGCGATGCGGCAGGCATGCCGATCAACATCATCGCGGGCGAAGGCGACAGCATCAGCGCAGACATGACCCATGTCACATTCGATGCCGCACGCATCAACGTCTACGCCGATGACTGGCGCATAAGCGGGGCCATCTGATGGACAAGACGCAAAACAACAAAGCGTGGTTTCTGGTGTTGCCGGTGCTGGTGCTGGTCGCCTTTTCCGCCGTGCTGCCGCTGATGACGGTGGTGAACTATGCGTTTCAGGATACGTTCGGAAACAACGAATTCTATTGGGCCGGGTTTGACTGGTTCGCCGACTGGATCGAATCTGACCGTCTGCGCGACTCGCTCACCCGCCAGATCCTATTTTCCGCCATCATCCTTGCCATCGAAGTGCCGCTTGGCATCTACATCGCCCTGAACATGCCCAAGTCCGGGTTCTGGGCCAGCGTCTGCCTTGTGCTGATGTCGCTGCCCCTGCTCATTCCCTTTAACGTCGTTGGCACCATCTGGCAGATCTTTGGCCGTGTGGATATCGGCCTGCTGGGCCACAGCCTTGCTGCCATCGGCATTGATTACAACTACACCAATGATGGGCTGGATGCCTGGATCACCGTTATCATCATGGATGTCTGGCACTGGACCTCGCTTGTGGCACTGCTGGCCTATGCCGGTCTTCAATCCATCCCGCAGGCCTATTATCAGGCCGCCAAGATTGATCAGGCCGGGCGCATGGCCGTGTTCCGCTATATTGAACTGCCAAAAATGCAGGGCGTGCTGCTGATCGCCATCCTGTTGCGGTTCATGGACAGTTTCATGATCTATACCGAACCTTTCGTCGTCACCGGCGGCGGCCCCGGCAATTCCACCACCATGCTGTCGATTGATCTGGTCAAGGAAGCCACGTCGATGAACCTCGGCCCGGCGGCGGCGTTCAGCCTGATGTATTTCCTGGTGATCCTGCTGGTGTCATGGGTGTTTTACACCGTCATGACCAACCTTGATAAGCAGGAGTCGTTCTGATGCGTGTCAAATCCTCTGCCGTTGTCATGGTCATTTACCTGCTGTTCCTGCTGATCCCGATCTATTGGCTGATCAACATGTCGCTGAAGACCAATCAGGAAATCACCTCGACCTTCACGCTGTATCCGCACACCTTCACGCTGGGCAATTACGTCACCATTCTGACCGACCCCAGCTGGTACAACGGCTATATCAATTCGATCATCTACGTCACGATGAACGTCGTCATATCGCTCGCCGTTGCCTTGCCCGCCGCCTATGCCTTTAGCCGCTATAACTTTATGGGCGACAAACACCTGTTCTTCTGGCTGCTGACCAACCGCATGGCCCCGCCTGCCGTGTTCGCCCTGCCGTTCTTTCAGCTGTATTCAAGCGTCGGCCTGTTTGACACGCATATCGCCATCGCTTTGGCGCATTGTTTGTTCAACGTGCCCTTGGCGGTGTGGATTCTGGAAGGGTTCATGCGCGGCGTGCCAAAGGAAATTGACGAAACCGCCTACATCGATGGCTATTCGTTCCCGAAATTCTTCGTGAAAATCTTCCTGCCGCTCATCGCCTCTGGTGTCGGTGTCGCCGCCTTTTTCTGCTTCATGTTCTCATGGGTTGAACTGCTGCTGTCGCGCACCCTTGCCACCGTCAACGCCAAATCCATCGCCGCCACCATGACCCGCACAGTCAGCGCATCCGGCATGGACTGGGGCGTGCTTGCCGCCGCAGGGGTGCTGACCATCGTGCCCGGTGCGTTGGTGATCTACTTTGTCCGCAACTACATCGCCAAGGGCTTTGCCCTGGGAAGGGTGTGATGATCCTGATGTGCCAGCCTCTGCAACCAGCCTCCCACCCCCATCCCCTCCCCACAGGGGGGAGGGGGGGTATTTGCCACCACCGTCACCTCACGCGCCTCCCCTCCCCCTCGTGGGGAGGGACCGGGGCCGGGGGTGGGGGGCGGCCTGCAGGAGCCAAACCATGACCCGCCCCATCAGCCCCGCCCTCATTGCCCTGATCGCCGCCACCATGGCTGCCATCTACGCCGCCCTGCTGTTCGCCGCACCGCGCAGCGACACTGGCATCGCATGGACCGATCCTATGATCCCCGGTGGCTGGATGGCATGGACGCTGGCCACTGCCACCTTCTTTTTCATCATCGCCTGCCTTTTGGTCACCTTCACTATTCTGGCCATCAACTACCCCGAAACCCCCCGCCGCGGCATCCTGCGCATTGTTACCACGCGCGGTGACCGGCTGTTCATCAGCCTTCTGGGGTCCGGGTTCCTGTCCATTGCCTATCTCGGCATCTTTGGCCCACCCCTGTGGGGCGCGCTGATCGTATGCCTGATCTATGCCGCAGCGGTGTTCCGCTGGGTTTAGCCGAACCGGGGGCAGCCCCCCCGGCAACACAGACGACTTAATCTTTCTGGGAGGATTGATATGAGACTACGTCACACCACCACCGCAATGGCGCTTGCGCTTGTTGCCGTGGGAACCAGCCCCGCCTGGGCCGATATCGAGGCGGCAAAAGCCTTTCTCGATGCCGAAATCGGTGATCAGTCCGTGCTTGACCGCGCCGGTCAAGAGGCTGAACTGCAGTGGTTCATTGATGCCGCTGCGCCGTTCCAGGGTATGGAAATCAAGGTCGTGTCCGAAACCATCGGCACCCATGAATACGAAGCACAGGTTCTCGCCCCGGCGTTTGAGGCGATCACCGGTATCAAAGTCACGCATGACCTGATCGGCGAAGGCGACGTTGTTGAAAAGCTGCAAACGCAAATGCAGACCGGCGAGAACATCTATGACGCCTATATCAACGACAGTGATCTGATCGGCACCCACTGGCGCTATCAGCAGGCCCGCAACCTGACCGACTGGATGGCCGGCGATGGCGCATCCGTCACCAACCCCGGCCTTGATCTGGCCGATTTCATTGGCACCGGCTTTACCACCGGTCCCGATGGCAAACTGTACCAACTGCCCGACCAGCAGTTCGCCAACCTTTACTGGTTCCGCTACGACTGGTTCAACGATCAGAAAACCAAGGATGATTTCAAGGCCGCCTATGGCTATGATCTTGGCGTTCCGGTCAACTGGTCCGCGTATGAGGATATCGCCGAATTCTTTACCGGGCGCGATATGTCTTACATGGGCGGGCCTGCCACCGGCGTCTATGGCAACATGGACTACGGCAAAAAGGACCCATCGCTTGGCTGGCGCTACACCGACGCGTGGATG
>JAYUZO010000137.1:0-20854 GCA_043751715.1 Rhodobacterales bacterium
CCGCGATCTGCGCCTTTGATTTCCGCGCGCGTTCGGTAGCCGATTTCAGCTGCCCGCAGGCCGCCATGATATCTTCACCCCGCGGTGTGCGGATCGGGGTGGCATAGCCTGCGTTGTGAATGATATCGGCAAAGGCATGAATCCGGTTGCCGCTGGAGCGTTTATACGGTGCCCCCGGCCATTCGTTGAACGGGATCAGGTTCACCTTGGCCGGAATGCCGCGCAACAGGTCTACCAGTCGGTACGCGTCTTCCTTGGTATCATTCACCCCGTCCAGCATCACATATTCAAACGTGATCCGTTCACTGTTGGAAAGCCCCGGATAATCGCGCAGCGCATCCAACAGCGCGGCAATGTTCCAGCGTTTGTTGATGGGAACCAGCACATCGCGCACGGCATCGGTGGTGGCGTGGAATGACACTGCCAGCAGGCAGCCAATTTCCCGCGCCGTCCGCGCAATTTCCGGTACCACGCCGGATGTTGACAGCGTGATACGACGGCGGCCAAGAGCAATGCCTTCGCCATCCATCACGATTTTCATCGCGTCGCGCACGTTGTCAAAGTTGTACAGCGGCTCACCCATGCCCATCAGCACAATGTTGGAAATCAGCCGCGTTTCATCCTTGGGGCCTGCCACCGGCCATTCTCCCAGATCATCGCGCGCCAGCATGATCTGCCCGACAATCTCACCCGCCGTCAGGTTCCGCACCAGTTTTTGCGTGCCAGTATGGCAGAACGTACAGGTCAGCGTGCAGCCTACCTGCGATGATATGCACAGCGTGCCACGGTCAGTTTCAGGGATATAGACCACCTCAACCTCATGCCCGCCCGCAATGCGCACAAGGTATTTGCGCGTGCCATCGGTGCTGATCTGGCGCGTCACAACCTCTGGCAGTTCAATCGTGAAGTTGGCCGCCAGCAGCGCGCGGTAATCTTTGGCAAGGTTGGTCATCGCCGCAAAATCACGCACGCCCCAATGGTAGACCCACTGCCAGACCTGCCCAAGGCGCATCTTGGCCTGCTTTTCCGGCGTACCCGCAGCAATCAGCGCGTCACGCAGCTGATCGCGTGTCAGGCCGATGATATTGGTCAACCCGCCCTCGGACAGTTTGCGCGGAATGGTCAGGACATCCTGGGTGATGGGGGCAATATGTTCCATGCGCGGTCATATAGGTGATTCTGCTGGAAAACGAAACCATTCGCTTGCAGGCTGGGCTGACAGCGAAGCTTGGAAAGCAAATGACTGATATACATCTTATCCCCGCGCGGTCGGGCGTGGCGCACCGGTTGGCCAAAGATCAGACGGTGCGCATTATCAACACGCACGGCAATCAGGTGGTGGATTTCTGGGCGTTCAACGCCTTTGACCCGCGCGAATACATGGGGATGGAACATTGCCGGGCGTTCTGGACACGGCTTTACCCGGTGGTGGGTGACGGGATGATCACCAATCGTCGCAGGGCTATTCTGACGATGGTAGGTGATACGTCACCCGGCCGGCATGATACGCTGATTGCACCTTGTGACAACGAACGCTACGGCCTGCTGGGCTGCACGGCCTTCCATGACAACTGCCGGGATAACCTGCATGCGGGGCTGGCGGCACTTGGGCTGCAGATCGGCTTTACGCCAGACAGCCTGAACCTGTTCATGAACATTCCATGGCGGCAGGATGGCAGCCTTGAATGGGGCAATTGCATCTGCAAACCGGGGGACAGCGTGACATTCCGGGCGGAGATGAATTGCATCGTGGCGATGTCGGCCTGCCCGCAGGACATGCTGCCGATCAACAATGGCATAACGGTTGAGGCGCATTATCAGGTGGAGTGAGGGGGTTCATGCAGATAACCCTGCCCCGGACCTGATCCGGCGCCCCTGCCTGCAAAAAAGAAGCCCCGGATCAAGTCCGGGGCGGGGTTGTTCCTTGTCAGATCACGCGTCCGGGCAAACCCGGCACAGCGCCGTTACTGGCACTGCTTTTTCGCCTCATCATTCGCTGCGGTAAAGCCGCGCAAACTGAAGCTGTCGGTCGTTTCATTGCCGCGCGCCGAACGTGCCACCAGCGTGGCATCGGTGCCGTTACGCATGGCGGCCAACAGGGCGGCATCGGCATCGGGTGATGCGGGCCATGCCCATTCGCCATCAGTGAACAGATCGAACTTGTCGGTGCCGATGGTCATGGAAACGGTCGATCCGGGCGCAAAGGGATAGCCGCCGGTAAACGAAACCTCGGCTGGCGTGCCGCCGGTGCGGTAGGTGACGAACAGCAGAATATCACTGCGGCTGACCTGCACGGGGTTGCCTTCGCGCTGTGCGGTCGATTCCTTGGGCGCCGATACGCCCCAGCATTCCTTGGGGTCGCCATCGGTAAACACGCTCCAATCCGTCAGCTGTGCGACGTTATTGGTGCTTTCCTGTGCAATAGCGCCCTGTGCCCAGACTGTGGCACAAGCGGCAATGGCCAGCCCCCGCCCGATTGCATAATTCATGGTTTGCCCGCCCTTTTGATCCCGTGCCGCCCGACGCTTGCCACGCCTGTTGAACAAGGCTTTTCCTGTGGCGCGGGCCGTTTTTACCCGATATCCGCATCTAATGCAAAACGGTGGTGCAGCGAAAGCCCCATGGGCACAAAATCGCGCATCTGTGACGGTTTGGAAAAGGAGAACGCATGTTCAACGCAGTGCCGATGGTTGAGGTGATCCGAGGGGGGCGGCTGGAAAGCCTGCATTGGGGCCATGCGGTGATCTGCGATGGCAAGGGTGATATCCTGCACGCATGGGGCGATCCGGCCACGATGATTTTCCCACGCTCATCCTGCAAGATGATACAGGCGCTGCCCTTGGTGGAATCCGGCACAGCGCGTGACCTTTCGCCTGCGCATCTGGCACTGGCCTGTGCCAGCCATCAGGGGGCGGCGGTGCACACGGCATTTGCGGCACGCTGGCTGGCGGATCTGGGGCTGGGCGAGGCCGATCTGCGCTGCGGGGCGCATGAACCCTATGACCGCGCGGCACGCGATGGGCTGATTGCCGGGCATCAAGGGCCGTGCCAGTTGCACAACAATTGTTCGGGCAAACATACCGGGTTTCTGATGCAGACGCAGGCGATGAAGGCGGGGCCAGACTATACCGAAGTTGACCATCCGTTGCAGCAAGCAATCCTGCAAGCGACGAACGAAGTGACAGGTGAAGTCAGCCCCGGTTACGGGATTGATGGGTGTTCTGCGCCAAACCACGCCTGCACGCTGCACGGGCTGGGCCGCGCGATGGGCGCGTTTGCGGCGGCGTCGGATACGGGCGATGCACGGGCACGGGCGATGGTGCGGCTGCGTGACGGCATGTTTGCGCACCCTGATCTGGTGGCAGGCGAAGGGCGGGCCTGCACCGAACTGATGCGGGCAGTGACAGAGCCGGTCGCACTGAAAACCGGGGCCGAAGCGGTGTATACGGCCATTCTGCCGCAGCGCGGCGTCGGGATTGCCGTCAAGATTGCAGATGGCAGTACGCGGGCGTCCGAGGCGGTGATTGCAGGCCTGCTGATTGATCTTGGGGTGCTGGATGCAGCACATCCTGCGGCGGTGAAACGGTTGGGGCCAACAGCGCCGAATTGCCGGGGCCTGGTGACGGGGCATGTGCAGCTGACCGCCGGGATGATGTAGTGTAATCCGCCGTAGCGATCAGTTTGCATGCTGATCGACAGCGGGCATCAACAGGAAAGTGCCCCCGCTCAACCCGGAACGGGCCTGAACGGGGGCCTTCCTTGCAGCGGGGACCGCACGGGCCACGAACTGGGTGGGGGCAAGGTGCCGCAACCCGCCGGGTCAACACCCCGCATGGCACATTGATGCCGTTTGATTGCGGCGCAGGCATGATGCATTTCCGGTATTTGCATGGCTTGATTTGCGAAATTGTCGGCGTAAAGTTGACGGATGACGGTGCAACCTCCGATCCCCTTTGCCAGCGCGACCTACGAACAGGTCTGTTTTGACCGGCGCGAGTTATCGGCCATTCTGACAGTCTATGGCCGGATGGTGGCCATGGGTGAATGGCGCGACTACGGGCTTTCAACACTGCGGGATGTGGCGGTGTTTTCAATCTTTCGTCGTACGGCAGAAAACCCGCTGTACCGCATTGAAAAGCGCCCCAAACTGCGCAGCAAGCAGGGGATGTATGCGGTGGTTGGCATGAACGGCCAGACGCTGCGGCGCGGGCATGATCTGGCAGCGGTGCTAAAGGTGCTGGAGGCCAAGTTGATAAGGGCCGTGGAATAGGAGCACGCATTTTCGACGCAACTTCAGGGTGCACCGTGAATGTTCGTCAAAGATGTGTCACACTACCCGGCGGCGCATGTCCAAAGGCAGGCCGTCCGCTGCAATGCGCGTTACGGCATCCTGCAATCCTTCAAGGGCCACGTTCATGGCATGCCCGTTGGCGTGGATAATCTGGTCCGGGCCCGCCACCATGGCCACATGGCCCTTCCAGAACATCAGATCGCCCTGGCGGGGGGGATCCGTAACCGCCGCCCCCAGTGCCCTTTGCTGATCACTATCACCGGGGCAATCCATACCGCAGGCCATGAATGCAGCCTGCACAAGGCCCGAACAATCCATCCCCCCTGCCCCATTGCCACCCCACAGATAGGGCACGCCCAGAAACTGCGTGGCCACGGCCACAGGATCAGCGTCCCAATCACCAATTGCGCGCAGGTGGCGCAAAGGCACAAACCCTGCATCCGTGCTGGCCCACGCGCCATCACTACGACCCACGGCAAGGCGCGTTCCATGTGACAGCCACAGCGCCGGGGCCGCCTGCACGCGCGGTTCGGGATAGGCATGGGTGGCCAGACTGTGCACCCAATGCGTGGGCGCAGGGGCAAGGTCCACATCGCCTTCGCGCAGCCAGCCGCAATAGCCACCCCGGTCAGACTGGCCAAAGACCCAGCCAGCCTGTCTGTCCACCACCACAAACCCGGTGCCCCATGGCAATTGCCGGTCCAATGCGCCACCGGCTGCGTTTCGCAGATCAGCCATCGGGGTGACCACGCGCATCGCCTCACCCGGTACAAAGCGCGCGGCATCAACTTGGCCGCGCAGGCTGTTCAGCGCAACGCAGCCCGAAAAAGGCGTTACACGGCGGTCAGCCATGCACCAGACCTTCGATCAGGCCAAGCACGGCGCGCGCGGCCTGCCCGACGCCGCCTTTGGGGCGGCCCGGCGCATCAGATGGCTGGTGGCCAAAAATATCAAAGTGCACATAGGGCGCGGCCACAAAGCGGCGCAGAAACAGTGCGGCGGTAATGGCCCCGGCAAAGCCCCCCGATGGGGCATTGTCCAGATCGGCAATGCCGGGTTCGATCAGGGGTTCATAGGCATTCCAGAACGGCAGGCGCCAGACCGGGTCAAAGCCTGTGGTCGCTGCAGCCTGCAGGCTGTGTGCCAATGCATCATCATCGGTGAAAAACGGGGCCAGATCGGGGCCAACGGCCACGCGCGCGGCACCGGTCAGCGTGGCCATGGATACGACCAGATCGGGTTTGTCTTCATCGGCCCAGGCCAGGGCATCAGCCAGAATCAACCGCCCTTCGGCATCGGTATTGTTGATTTCAACTGTCAGGCCCTTGCGGGATACCAAAATATCCCTTGGCCGCATGGCATTGCCTGCGACGGCATTTTCAACGGCGGGTATGATCACACGCAGCCGCACCGGCAGGTTCAGCGCCATCACCATCTGCGCAAGGCCCAGCACGGTGGCCGCACCACCCATATCCTTTTTCATCTGCAACATGCCGGCCGATGGCTTCAGATCCAGCCCGCCGGTATCAAAGCACACGCCCTTGCCAACCAGCGTGATGGCGGGGCCGGTGGTGCCCCATGTCATGGACAGGATGCGCGGCGCGCGGGTGGCAGCGCAGCCCACGGCATGAACCATGGGAAAGTTCTGATCCAGCAGGTCATCACCGACAATGGCACGGGTTGCCGCCCCAAACCGGGCGGCAAGCGCCATGAAGGCATCCTGCAGTTCGGCGGGGCCCATGTCGGCGGCGGGGGTGTTGATCAGATCGCGCGTCAGGAATTCGGCCTGCGCCATGGCTTCCACGCGTGCGGCGTTGATGCCTGCGGGGGCAACCAGACGCGCCTTGGGCTTGTCAGCCTTGCCGGGGCGATAGCGGGTAAAGGCATAGGATGCCAGCAGCCAGCCAAGCGCGGCCTCAAACGCGTCAGTGCCCGTCAGCGGGCCGTCCAGCCGCCAATCACCGGCGGGCAACTGCGCCTGCGCCTTGGCCAGCCCAAACCGCAGTCGCGCGCGCGCCGCGGTTGTGCCATGGCCAACGACGGCGGCGCTTACGGTGCCGTCCGTGCTGGGCAGCAGGCAGGTTTCACCCAAGGCTGCGGCAAACCCGGTGCCATTCAGCCAGGCCTGCCAATGGGCGGGCTGCGCGCTGCGCCATGCGGGCATATCATCTGGTGTGATCACAAACAGCGGGCGGGCGGTGGTCGATGCGGGGGCAAATGAAGGAAGCATGGGTTGATCCTTTGATCATCGGCGCAAAGCCTAGACAATTGCAGGTTGGCCGCAAGGGTGGGCATGAAAACCGCTGCGCATCCCGCCATTGCGGGCTGTTATTGCTGACATCCGCGAAAAGCGCGCGCCAGATCCGACAAGCGGCACTAGAACGGCACGTCAGCCGCGAACGTCATCCAATCACCCGTCACCGGATGGTGCAGTGACAGGGTTTCCGCGTGCAGCATCAGGCGCGGATGATCGTCAACTGTGTCCGCCGCATAAATCTGATCACCCAAAATCGGATGGCCCAGCGACAGCATATGCACCCGCAACTGGTGGCTGCGCCCGGTATGCGGCTTTAGTCGCACGCGCGTTTCATCGGCGTTGCGTGCCATAACCTGCCAGGCGGTCAGCGCGGGCTTGCCCGCCGGATCAACCTTTTGGCGCGGCCGGTAGGCCCAATCGCTGGCAAGCGGCAGATCAATGCTGCCAGCATCGGTGGCCATCACACCCCACAGGCGCGCCACATAGGTTTTGCGCGCGCGGCGTTGTTCAAATTCCTGCCCCAAAAACCCCTGCGCCGCCTTGGTGCGGGCAAAGATGATCACGCCGCTGGTGTCACAATCCAGCCGGTGCACCACCAGTGCATTCCACCGTTCGGCCTGCAACCGTGTAATCAGGCAATCCTGCCGACCTTCCAGTTTGCCGGGCACCGACAGCAGGCCTGCCGGTTTGTCCAGCACGATGATGGCGGCATCTTCATACAAGATGCGCAAAGGTGTGACAGGCGGATCATAGGCGAAATCGGCGATCAGCGATGGTTCAGACAATGGTATGCCCTTCGGCCAGCAACCGCGCCTTCAGGGCCGCGATATGATCGGGGCCAACCTCACAGCAGCCGCCCACGATACTGGCCCCTTGCGCCACCCACCCACAGGCGAAATCGGCATAGCGGGCGGGGGTCAGATCATGGCGGCGGAACAGGTCATCAACAGTGGGCTGTTCGGTTTTGAAATTGTCGGTGATATGGGTGAACCCGTTGGCATAGGCCCCGAACGGCAGACCAAAGCCGCGCAGAACGGCCATCGCGTCAGCCATCGCCTCGGGCACTGAACAATTGGCCAGAATGGCCGCCGGGCGATACGTCTCGATCAGCCGTGCCAGTTCCGACAACGGTTCATCGGACCGCAGCAGGCGGCCGTCCTTGTCATTCACGCTGACTGACAGCCAGACCGGCAGCACCCGCCCCGCCCCCATCAGCGCGCCTTCGGCCCCGGCGATGGATGAGGCGGTTTCGATCAGGAACAGATCGACATGCGGGGCCAGCAGGGCGGCGATTTCGGCATATTTTGCGGCAGCCACGTCCAATGCAGGGGTCAGATCGGGGCGATATGATGCCTCAAGCGGACCAAGCGACCCTGCAATCAGCCCGGACCCGTGTGCGTCGCGCGCCTGCACGGCCTGCATCAAAGCGCGCAGGTGCAGGCTGTGGAACAGGGGATCCAACCCCTGCAGGATCAACCGGTCATGGTGGATGGCATAGGTGTTGGTGGTGGCCACGGTCGCACCGGCGGCAAAGTAATCGGCATGGATCTGCCGCACCAGATCAGGGTGGTCAATCATCACGCGGGTGGCCCACAAGGGCGTGGGCGCATCACCTGACCGGGCCAGAAGTTCCTGCCCCATGCCGCCATCCAGTAAGGTAATCTGTACCATATCGCTGGCTCCTTTTTCCCCGTTTACATGCCGGGGGCAGTAATCTCAATCATGCGCGGGCCAGTGGCGGGGGCCATCAGGGCGGCGTGCAGGGCGGCTGGGTCTGGCAGGATGCGGACAAAGGGCAGGTCGCAGGCGGCAGCGAACGGTTCCATGTTCAGCGGCGACGGGTGGCAGCCGATGACGGGCGCACCGATATCCTGCATGGCTTGGGAAATTTCGCCGTAGCCTGCGTTGTTCCACACAACCCAGGTGATCGGCAGGCCTTCGTCAACTGATGTGCGCAATTCACCGGGGCTGAACTGCAACCCGCCATCGCCGATGATGCAGATCACCGGGCGACCGGAGGCGATGGCCGCCCCCACCGCAGCACCGGGACCGTAGCCAAGCGCACCAAACCCGGTGGCGGCGTTGAACCATGCGCCGGGAAAGGCCGCATCGTGATACAGGTTGCCCGCATATACCAGTTGGGTGCTATCCCCCACGATCAGCGCATCCGGCATGGCGGTGGACATGGCGCGCAGCAGGTTGACGTGGCCGCGGTAGGCGGGGGGCAGTTCATCCCATGCGGCCTTTCGCGCCATGGCAGCACGTGCGGCACCGTCTGCCCGCAGGGCGGCGGACATCAGTTGCGCAATGACCCCGGCGACATCACCTTGAACCGCAATCGCGGCCGGGTGGCGGGCCAGTTGCGCAGCACAAATATCCACGCGGATCATGCCAGCCAAGTCTGGCATGCCACCCCGCACATACATATCGTAATCGGTTGGCCCCAGTTCCGTGCCCAATGCCAGCACCTGATCCGCATCCGCAATCAGCGCGCGCACGGCGTTCAGGCTGGCCGAAGCGGGCACGCACAACGGGTGCCCTGCCATCAGCCCACGGGCATTTGTGGTCAGCACCACTGGCGCATCCAGTGCCTCGGCCAGTGCAACCAACGCTGCGTCAGCCCGCACCGCCCCGCCTCCAGCCAGAATAACCGGCCTGCGCGCAAGGCTTAGCCTGTGGCGGGCCGCCTGAACCAACGCCGCATCCGGTGCAGCGTGCCGCACAATGGCCGCCACCCCCGGCACCGCGCAGGGCAATGGCATCACATCTGTCGGCACCTCTATGTGCACAGGCCCCGGACGCGCGCTCAACATCGCAGCCCACGCCGCATCCAGCACGGGGCCAAGATCATCAGGCCCGGTCACCTGAAATGTCGGGCACAGGGGGGCCACCATCGCTGCCTGATCCGGCAATTCATGCAGCAGGCCAAGCCCCCGCCCCAACGTATCACGCCGGTTCACCCCCGATATCACCAGCATCGGAATCGAATCCGCCTTTGCCTGCCCCATGGCTGTCAGCGCATTCAGCAGCCCCGGCCCGGTAATGACAAACGCCACCCCTGGCCGCCCGGTGGCCCGCGCATAGCCGTCAGCGGCAAAGGCCGCACCCTGTTCGTGGCGCATGGTCACATGCCGCACGCCTGATCCGGCCAGCCCGCGATACAATTCCACTGTGTGCACGCCCGGAATGCCGAACACCACATCCACACCGCGTGCCCGCAGGCCTGAGACCAAGGCTTGGCCAACAGTATGCGGGGGGGCTGCGGTCATGCCGCCATCCGCGTTTGCGCAAACCGCGAAATCCGGCGCGCCGCCTCGGCAATCAGATCATCCGGCTGGGTCAGCGACACACGCACCCACCCCGCCAGAGCCTGCCCGAAACTTTCCCCCGGCATCACCGCCACATCGGCCGCCTCCAGCAATGCCATGGCAAAGGCCTCACCACTCATCCCGGTTTCGCGGGCATCAATCAGCGCGAACATGCCGGCTTCGGGCCGATGCACATGCAGGCCGTTCGCGCCCGAAAGCCCATCAGCCAGCACACCCGCCCGGCGACAAAAGCGTTCGACCATGCCGGGGGCAACAGGCGATGGGCTGGACACCGCCATGGCCGTGGCGTCGGCAATAAAGGGCTGATTGCCGAACAACATGGTTTCCGCCAAGGGCAAGGCGCGGTCACAAAACGCCTCTGGCCCCACACACCAGCCGGACCGGAAGCCCGGTGCGGCATGGCTTTTGCTGATGGATGCACAGACGACCACCCGGTCGGCAAGTGCTGGGTCAGACAAGGGCGATGCAAAGGGCACGCCGTCAAACACCATTTCCTCATACACCTCGTCGCAGACGATCCACAGATCATGCTTTACCGCCAAGGCCCCAAGTGCTGCCAGATCAGCCGCCGTCAAAACGGCACCGGTGGGGTTATGCGGCGTGTTCAGGAACAAAACGCGGCTGTGCTGCGTGATCCGCGCCGCCACATCTGCCGCCCGCATGCGAAAGCCCGCCTCGGGGCGCAGGGGGACGGGCACCATGGTGGCCCCGGTGGCCGCGATGATACCTTCATAGGTGGCATACATCGGATCACCCACCAGCACCTCATCCCCCGGCCCCAGCAGGGTTTGCATTACTGCATAAAGCACGGTTTGCGTGCCGGGAAACGCCATGACCTGCGCAGGCGAAATCACCCTGCCCCGCCGCGCCGTATACCGCGCCGCAAGGGCCTGTACCAACGCAGGCTCACCCCGCCCGTTGGAATAGCCCATGCGCCCGGCCATCATCGCATCTGCTGCCGCCTGCAACAGCGCGGGGGGCGTGGCGACATCAGGCTCACCTATCGTCAGTTCAATAATCGGGCGGCCCGCCGCGCGCAGGGCCCTTGCCCGCGCATGCACCGCCCATTTGGCGCCGCCAAGGCCCGCCAACCGATCTGTCACCGGGGCAAAACGCATTCAACTCTCCGCTGGTAGGGCTGCTTTCAGGTCCAATCCCAGCAAAGCCCCGATGGCGTCAAGCCCGATTGCGGCAAGCGTGTCGGGATCAAGCGTTTCCGGCTGCAAAGACCCTTCAAACCACAACCCGTCAATCATGCCATTGCACGCCGTCGCCAATGCGCGAATGTCCAGCGGCGGCTTGCCGCTGTGCTGTGGCAGGGCGCTGATCAGATCCTCCCACTGGCCCCGAAACGCCTGATAGGTGCTGGCATGTGCCGCCCGCATGGCCATATCCGCCCGGATGGCCGGTACAAACCCCGCCCATGCAATCAGCGCGCCCGGTTCCATCACCGACGGGCGCAACCAGTTGACCACGCAAACCGCCACGCGCGTAACCGCATCACCGGGGATTGCATCAATCGCGGCTTTGTTTTCCGCAGCCATCCGCGCCATCATGGCGACATAGGCCGTGCGCGACAACTCATCCTTGTTGGAAAAATAATGCCGGATCAGCCCCGGCGTGACACCTGCACGTTCAGCAATGGCGCGCACGGTGGCTGCCCCCGGCCCGCTTTCGGCCACGATTTCCATTGCGGCGGTGATCAGTGCATCGCGCCTGCGTTCCTCGCCCTCGCGACGGTAAGCGCGCCGTTCAACTGGCATCGCAATTCATCCATTTCCAAAATGATCAAAGGAGTACTGTCGATGTGGCTCTAGGATAGTGGGGCAATGTCGATTTAATTCAAGCTGACATGTCAGCTTTGCATACGAATTCTGATCCGGCCAGCTTTACGGGATTTTCGCCACATCTTTGTGAATGATCACATCTGCCTGCGGATAGGCCGCAAGGATCGCCCGCCGCAGGCCCGCGCCGATGGCATGGGCATCACGCAGTGATTGATCACCGTCCAGTTCGATATGCAGGTTGACGAAAATGCGGCTGCCCGCGGTGCGGGTTTTCAGATCGTGATACCCGCGCACACCCGGCCAATCGGCGGCAATCGCCGCAATGCCTGCAATGATGGCGGGGGCGGCGGCGCGGTCCATCAACGCGTCCCATGCGCCCCGGCCAATGCGCAATGCGCCAAGCGCCAGCATGCCCGCAGCAGCCAGCGCCACAACCGAATCCACCTGCCCCAGACCCAGTGAAGATGATGCCCACAGCGCCACAATGGCACCCGCGTTGGGCACCAGATCACCCAGATAATGCAGCCGGTCCGCCGCCACCACGCGGCTGCCGGTCTGACGCGCGACACGGCCCTGCCACAGCACCAACCCGCCCGTCAGCACGATCGAGATGACCATCACCACAATCCCGCGCCCTTCGGCCGTCAAGGGTGCCGGATTGGCCGACAGCAGGCGCTGCGTTGCGGCACCGGCAATCACCACGGCGGAAATGGCGATGAACGCAGCCTGCGCCAGCGATGCAAGGTCTTCGACCGAGCTATGGCCAAAGGCGTGGTCTTCGTCGGCGGGCTTGGCGGCATAAACGATAGCGGCGATGGCACCCAGGGACACCATCAGATCAAGCGCACTGTCGGCCAGCGATACAGCAACGGTCAGTGCCGCGGTTTCCGACAGCGCCCACAGTTTCAGCGCCACCAGCACGGCGGCCACCAGCACGGACGCAAGGCCCGCTGACAGGTTCAGCTGATGTTTGCCTTCGGTCATTGCGCGCGCCTTTCGTCCGGGCGGCAGTAGCCGACGGCGGGGGCCAAGATCAAGCGCCGATCATTCCACCACTTCGTCAGGCGTCACACCCCACAGCGCCGTCTTGCGCACCCAGGCGCGGGTGCCGTCCACGTTCATGCGGCACCAGTCGGCGTTGCATTCCAACAGGCGGCCCACCACGCCCGCCTCGGCCTGAAATGCCACACGCGCGGCATCATCCGGATCATCGCGGAAATCAGCCATATCCGCCGTCACAAGCGCCGACCGCACGCCCGACAGCAGCGTGTAATGCACCCAGCCCCCCACGCCCTCCTGATCTTCGATCCGCCGCCAGTTTTCAAACTCCGCCGTTACGCGCAAAGGCATGCCCGCGCGGGTGAAGACCCAGTCGATGCGGTGGGTCAGGCCGGGTCCGCGCCGCGCATTGCCTTCGTTGGTTTTCAGCGTGACAAAGCGGGGCAAAGGCAGGTTTGTGACCGCCCCACGGTTCGGGTCGCGTGGTGCCTCATCTGGTGTGGCGGCTGCGGTCGCCACCGGGGCCACAGCCGGTTGCAGTGCAGCTGTCGCATCCACGGCAGGCGCAGGTTCAGCGGCGGCGCCAGAAATCTCGATCAGATCAGCCGGGCGCGCCGGTGGTGCCTGACGCGCCAGGTCACCTTCGGCCATGGCCATGCCGGCCCATCCCAAAGCCAACGCAACTGCGCCAATCACCCGACGGATACCCATAAACGCCCTCTGCCGCCTGCGGGCCCGTGTAGCGGACCACATGACAGGGGCTTGCTTCGCCCCCTTATCCGGCACACCTTGCCACCAGTTGCCCGTCAAGAAAAGCCCAAGGAAAACGGAATGGCCCCACAACGTCTAAGTGTTGTCGTAACGCGACGCCTGCCTGATGCGGTTGAGACCCGCCTGAAGGAACTTTTCGACGTGCGCCTGCGCGATCCTGACACGCGGATGACACGCGAAGAACTGGCGCAGGCGATGCGCGAAGCGGATGTGATTGTGCCCACGATCGGTGATCCGATTGATGCCGCGATGATCGGGCAGGCGGGTGACCGGCTGAAACTGATCGCGAATTACGGCGCGGGGGTGGACCATATTGATGTGGCCACAGCGCGGCAGCGCGGCATTCTGGTATCAAACACGCCGGGTGTGGTGACGGAAGATACCGCCGATATGGTGATGGCGCTGATCCTGTCTGTCACCCGGCAAATCCCCCAAGGGCTGGCGCTGATGCAATCGGGTGACTGGCCGGGATGGTCACCCATGGCCAACCTTGGCGGGCGCATTGGCGGGCGGCGGCTGGGCATTCTGGGTATGGGGCGTATCGGGCAGGCCGTGGCGCGGCGGGGACGGGCCTTTGGCATGCAGGTGCATTACCACAACCGCAAACGCCTGCGCCCCGAGGTGGAGGCTGAACTGGAGGCGACATGGTGGGAAAGTCTGGACCAGATGGTGGCGCGGATGGACATCCTTTCAGTCAACTGCCCGCATACGCCTTCGACCTTTCATTTGCTGAATGCACGGCGGCTGAAACTGATGAAACCAAGTGCGGTGATCGTGAACACCTCTCGCGGTGAGGTGATTGACGAAAACGCGCTGACGCGCGCCTTGCGGGCGGGCGAATTGGCGGGGGCGGGGCTGGATGTGTTTGAACACGGGGCGGATGTGAACCCGCGCCTGCGCGAGTTGCCGAACGTGGTGCTGCTGCCGCATATGGGCAGTGCAACGCTGGAGGGCCGGGTGGAGATGGGCGAAAAGGTGATCATCAACATCAAGACCTTTGCCGATGGTCACAGGCCACCCGATCAGGTAGTGCCGGGGATGTTGTGATCTGATGCCGATCCAGTTTGCCCCAGCACAGGGCACGATTGTAACGGTCGATTTTGACCAGGGTTTTCGTGCGCCCGAAATGGTAAAGCGTCGCCTTGCCATCGTGATTTCGCCACGGATCAAGGAGCGTGGCAAACTGAACACCGTGGTACCGCTGAGCACAACTGTACCTTTGAAGGTCATGCCGTATCATTGCCAACTTGATATCCCGTTCCAGCTTCCCGCCTTTTGGAATCAGCAAATGTGCTGGGTGAAGGGCGATATGATCAACGCAGTTGGCTTTCACCGGGTTGATCTGCTGTGTCTTGGCAAAGATCACCAAGGCAAGCGCATCTATCAAGATAAAGTCTTGCCTGCAGCCACCTTGCAGCGCGTGCAACAATGTGTGTTGCATTCGATTGGTCTGGGACCTTGAACAAATGCTCTTTTGGGAAATCCCTCCTCCTGTTCGGGGCGCTGCTAACGCATCCCCATTAAGACCCCAACCGGGGCCATGGGCCAACTGGCGATTGCAAGCTCTGACCCATGCTGTAAGGCCCCGCCCCGTGCGGGGCTTTGCTTTTTCAGGCGCCCCAAATGTTTCGGCGTCTCTCTGCCTTGTGACAGAATGGGGGATGCAGGGCGCGGGCTAAGGGATTATCTTGTGGTGATGATAACCCGTCGCGCCCTTATGGCCCCGCTCGCCCTGTTGATGTTGGCCCTGCCCGTGCAGGCTGAAAAGATCGGTCTTGGCGCGATCAGCCAGTATCTGAACGGCCTGACCACGGTGGAAACCGATTTCACCCAGGTCAACGCCGATGGCAGCATCTCGACCGGCAAGCTGTATATCCGCCGCCCCGGCCGCGTGCGGTTTGAATATGCCGCCCCTGATGACAGTCTGGTGCTGGCCAGTGCAGGGTCTGTCGCAATCTTTGATGGCAAATCGAACCAGCCCCCCGAACAATACCCACTGACCCGCACGCCGCTGAACCTGATCCTGGCCGAAACCGTGGATCTGGGGCGGTCGGGCATGGTGGTGGCGCATAGCGAGGATGGCACATCAACCCGCGTCAAGGCGCAGGATCCGGAGCATCCGGAATATGGCACCATTGAAATGGTGTTCACCGCTGGCCCGACAGAGCTGCGTCAGTGGATCATCACCGATGATGCCGGTCAGGAAACCACGGTCATTCTGGGCGAGATGCAAAAGGGCGGCAGTTTCCCGACCTCTTTGTTTTCGATCCAGTCGGAAATCACCCGGCGCAACTGACAGCCCGCAACGCGAGTGACATCCCCCACCCCAGCCCTCCCCCGCAAGGGGGGGAGGAAGGCGCTTGGCTATCAGACGTTAGCGGCAGCTGGCCAGTTCAGCGCGGTATTTGTCAGCCCGTGCGGCCACGCCGGCGGCCACCTCGACCAACCAGCCTTTGGCCAGATAGCTTTGGTTGGCATAGCCCGTGCGCCCTTCGTGATAGGCCAGATACTGGCCTTCGGCATCGGTTTTCGGAATGCCAAGGCGCTGCGTGGATTCGTGCATGTACCAGCCCATGAAATCGGTCGCATCCGAAATCCGGTCACGCCGCGCGCGCCTGCCGCCTTCGGCATCCTGATATTCTTCCCATGTCGCATCCAACGCCTGACTATAGCCATAAGCGCTGCTTTGCCGCCCCATCGGGATGATCCCAAGCGCAAATCGGTGCGGTGTGCGCGCATTGCCGATGAATTTCGATTCCTGATAGATCGTCGCCATCAGCACCGGCACCGGCACGCCCCATTTGCGTTCCGTCGCCTGCATCGCGCGGAAATATTCCGGCCGTTCGCGCGAAAGCGCGCAGGCATCATCCAGATTGCGCGGCGCCGAAAAATTGCCACCCCCGCAAGACGCAAGGAACATCAGCAATACCGACGCACGGAGAAGTCTGCTCATTCGCCCCTCGTACGTTTTGTTTTTTTTCACCTTAAGTGCAAATCGGCGCTGTGTAAAATGGCCAAAGGCCGGCATGTGATCAGATAATCGCGATTGGCGCTGATCCGACTGTCGGGGTCTGGGCCACAAACTGTTTCCCGCACAGGTCACCTCGATTCTGGACAGGTTCGCAATGCAGGAATAAAAGGTGGAATCGGGGGATTGCGACATGATGCAGCTGACACAGGCAAAATACCATCTGGGCCAGATCGTACGCCATCGGAAGCATCCGTTCCGTGGCGTGGTGTTTGATGTGGATGCCAAGTTCAACAACACCGACGAATGGTATGCCGCCATCCCCGAAGACAGCCGCCCGTCGAAAAACCAGCCATTCTACCACTTGCTGGCGGAAAACGATCAGTCGTTCTACGTGGCCTATGTGTCAGAGCAAAATCTGGTGCCCGATGCCCTTGGCGGCCCGGTTGACCACCCGGATCTGCCCGACCTGTTCGGTGATTTCGAAGATGGCCGATATCCGTTGCATTTTCAGATGAATTGAACGCTTACTTTCTGTTCACCCTTCGCGCCTAGGTTTCCGTCAGGTGTGACCGGAGGGTGCTATGAAACTAAGTGGTGAAGTTGCGGGTGATATGCTGGTCGTGCGGGTGGATGAGCCGCGCATTGACGCAGCAGGTGCCATCCAGTTCAAGGAACGCATGCGTGAGGTGACGGCAGATGGCCCGCCGCGCGTGGTGCTGGATCTGTCGCGCGTGGGGTTTCTGGACAGCAGTGGGTTGGGCGCGGTGGTGGCGGTGATGAAACTGCTGATGCCCGCCCGCAGGCTGGAACTGGCCGGGCTGACGCCGACGGTGGAAAAGGTGTTCCGCCTGACACGCATGGACAGTGTGTTTGCCATTCATCCCACCGTACCCGGTGCGTTGCGTGACGCGGGCTGAAGACACGCCCGCAGCGGTTGATGCGGGCGGGCGGGTGTTGATTGCCCAACTGGCGTTTCCGGCATCGTTTGCAGGGGTGCGTGATGCCTTGGCGGCGCTGATGGCGGGGCCCGTTCTGGCGGATGTGCCGGATGACGGCCGTGCCATGGCGGAACTGGTGTTGGCCGAAGCGCTGAACAATATCGTGGAACATGCCTATGCCGGCACCTGCTGCGGGGAAATCACGCTGACCTTGTGGCAGTCCGAAGGGGAGGTAGCCTGTCGGATTACCGACCGTGGCCATGCAATGCCGGATGAGGTGTTGCCTGCGGGTGTGCTCAAAGACCATGCAGAGTCTGCGGAATTGCCGGAAGGCGGCTTTGGCTGGTTCTTGATTCGCACCCTGTCGCGCGATCTGCGTTATGCGCGTCTGGGCACGCTGAATGAGCTGACTTTCGTGCTGGGCGGTGAACAATCCCGCACGCAGGATCACTCGGTTTCCGCCTAGGAAATTGTGACACAAACAGGCCTATTTTTCCCCCTACTTTCTGCGCAAGCGTTGGCCATATTCGACCCTGTAGCTGCATAAAGCTTCCCTTGGCGCTGTGGGCGTTTGCCCCCACCCTGCTCACAGCGCCGAGGCCCTACTTCCCCTCCACCGTCGGTTCGATCTGCTGCCGGAATTCCGGCTGTGCAGGGATTGTCGCACATATGTGCGGGATCGGTGCTTGCAGCGCCTGTGCTATGCACTAGCCTGACCGGGGAACACATGCGGGGGCGCCATGCGCGACTTTCAGACCACAGGCCGATCAGCCGTTTACGCAACCAACGGCGTCTGCGCCACGTCGCACCCGCTGGCGGCCAAGGTGGCAATTGATATCCTGCAGGCGGGTGGCAATGCGGCTGATGCAGCGCTTGCCGGGGCGGTGCTGCTGGGCCTGTGCGAGCCGCAGATGACGGGCATTGGCGGTGATTGCTTTGTGCTGGTCAAACCGGCGGGCAGTGAACAGGTGCGGGCGCTGAACGGGTCAGGCCGCGCGCCTGCGGGCCTGTCGGCGGCTGACATGCGGGCAAAGGGCATGGCAGCGGTGCCGGTGCATGGCATAGAGGCGGTCACCATTCCGGGGGCGATGGATGCGTTTTGCGCGTTGAATGCGGCGCATGGCCGCCTGTCCCTGGCTGATCTGCTGGCCCCAGCGATCCATTATGCCACAGCGGGCGTGCCGGTGGCACCGCGCGTGGCCTTTGACTGGGCGATGGATGCGCCGCACCTGAAGGGCGATGCACGGCAGTTCTACCTGATGAATGGCAAGGCGCCGGTTGCGGGGCAGATCTTCCGCGCGCCGGGTCAGGCTGATGTGCTGCGGCGCGTTGCGGCTGAGGGGCGGGATGGGTTTTACACCGGTGAGGTAGCCGACGATATGGTGGCTTCGCTGCGTGCGTTGGGTGGCTGCCACACGGCGGATGATTTCGCTGCCACGGCCTGCACCTGGGGTGATCCGGTCAGCGGGGCATATCAGGAGCATGATCTGATCGAACACGCACCCAACGGTCAGGGGGCCACGGCGATTTTGCTGCTGAACATCCTGTCGCATTTCGATCTGGCCGCGTTAGACCCGTTCGGCGCAGACCGCGCGCATCTGGAGGCCGAGGCGGCCAAGCTTGCTTATGACGCGCGCAACCGGTTTCTGGCGGATGCAGACCATACCATGCGACTGGCGCATATGCTGGCGCCCGAAACAGCAGCGCGCTTGGCGGGGCTGATCGATATGGGGCGGGCGATACCGGACCCAAGGCCGCTGACCGAGGCAATCCACAAGGACACGGTATACATCACGGTGGTTGATAAGGACCGGATGGCAGTTTCACTGATTTATTCGGTGTTCTGGGGCTTTGGCGCGGGGCTGGCGTCGGCAAAGTTCGGGATCAACTTTCAGAATCGGGGCGCGGGGTTTACGCTGGAGGCCGGCCACCCGAATGAGGCCGCAGGCGGCAAGCGCCCGATGCACACGATCATTCCGGCGATGCTGGCGCAGGGCGGGCGCGTGATGATGCCGTTTGGCGTAATGGGTGGGGCGTATCAGCCTGCGGGCCATGCGCGGCTGGTCACCAACATGGTGGATTTTGGCATGGATGTGCAGGCAGCGATTGATGCGCCGCGCAGCTTTCCCGACAAGGACGGGTTCAAGCTGGAACGCGGCTATGCGCCCGGTGTGGCCGCTGATCTGGCGGCGCGGGGGCATGCGGTGGGCGCACCCGAGGTGCCCTTGGGCGGCGCGCAGGCGATTGTGATCGGTGATGACGGTGTGCTGCAGGCGGGGTCTGACCCGCGCAAAGATGGCTGTGCTTTGGGGTATTGATGATGCTGGATGCGCCTTTTGATTATGCGGATGTGCGGGCGGCAGTCCTGTCGCTGACGCAGGGTGAAACCGATGCGGTGGCGCTGATGGCCACTGTGGTGTGCGAATTGCACCACGCGCATCCGTTTGCTGACTGGACCGGGTTTTACCGCGTGGTGGGGCCGGAATTGTTAAAGATCGGGCCATATCAGGGCGGGCATGGCTGCCTTGTGATTCCGTTTTCGCGCGGGGTATGCGGGGCTGCGGCGCGCACAGGCACGGTGCAGAACGTGCCCGATGTTGATGCGTTTCCCGGCCATATCGCCTGCGCGTCCTCGACCCGGTCAGAACTTGTGCTGCCAGTGTGGAACGGGGCGGGGGTGCTGCTGGGCGTTCTTGATCTGGACAGTGATACGCCCGCAGCTTTTACCCATGCCGATGAGGCGGCACTGGTGCCGCTGCTGGCAGAGGTGTTTGCATTGGCAGTTTGACGGGCAGTTTGACGGGCGGTTTAACGGGCATGATCCGAATGTGATCCTGATTGGGGAAATCAGGGGTGCCGAAACCGCCGAGATTGCGACGCGGGCGTAAGCGGGGTGGAGCGGCGGTTGGCGGCGGAGCTGTGGGTGGGGGCTTGGGCCGGGAGGCAGGCAGCGCAAGCCGTTGGGAACGCTGTGTTAATGGGGTGGGTTAATGAGAGGTTAAAGGTATGGAAAAGGGCCATACCTGATACAGAAACCGCCCCGACGCCCGGTGGGGTGTGGGGGCGTTAACCTTTGGGCGCGAATCGGGGGGTATGGGCGGTTTTGCCGCAGGTTGGGGATGGTGGGTTGGCACCCACCCTACTGGGTGCCGGGGGTGGGATTGCAGATCACCCACCTTGTCCTTTGGGCCGATATCTCCTTGGTATGTCCCGTCCTTGTAAACAGCGGCATGCCCGCTCGGATCGCTCAAATTCACCGGATCGTTGAAGCTGTAGCTGAAGCGGTTCGTCCTGACGCCCGGCTGCAGCACTTCGACCCAGTCCGGCTGCAGGAACATGCCCAGCACGGGGTCGTAGTAGCGGGCGCTCAGGTATTGCAGGCCGGTGTCGGCGTCGTAACGCTGGCCGATCCAGCCTTTGCTTTCGGGGGCGGTGAGGCCGGGTTGGGCGAAGGCGGTCTGCTCGCCAAACGGTTTTTGGCTGGCGCTTTTGGCCGATGGGCCGGTGGCAT
>JAYUZO010000138.1:0-6502 GCA_043751715.1 Rhodobacterales bacterium
CTTCACCCTGAAAGCCATTGAACTCTTTCAGAAATCCCACCATCGCGGTTGTGACATCCACATCCGCCTCCGGTCCTTGGGCGCAGGGCAAACCTCCCCCGGCCCGAGCCTTCGCCTCGGTCATCCTCTCACCTCGTTTTCAGGTTCATCCCGTCCGCCCGGTTGCTACCGGACCAAACATCAGTCGCCGCACGCGCCCCCCCCGTGGGGAGGGGTCAGGGGTGAGGGGCTACCCGCCCTTTCCCGCCTAGCGTGCCGCCAAACTCTCCCGCGCTGCCTCCAGCGCCTGCGCCAAGGCACGCCAGTCCGGCGTCAAAGCCTCGCCCTTGCTCGCCACCCGCGCCTCCGGCAGCATCGGGAATGTCACCAAAGACACCTCCCACAGCTCCACCTCCGCCAGCAGCCGCTGCCCCTTGCCGTCACGTTCCGCCCGCAAGGTGCGATAGCCGATGGAAAGCCCGTCAATCGCCCCCGCCGCCAGCAGCGCCACCGCTTCCCGCCCCCGCGCCACATCGGGCAGGATGCGCCCCTTCACCCACAGGCCCGTTGCGTCCTCGCGCACCTCTTCCCACACGCCAATCGGTTGCGCCGGGTCATGCTGCCACAGCATCTTCACCCGCCGCCCCCCCGCCGCCAGCGCCTTCAGGCTGGTCGCATAGGCGCCTTGCAGCACCACATCGCCGCCCTGATCGCGCACCCCGAACAGGCTGGCATAGCCCGAAACCACCACGCCATCCGTCACCTCCAGCCCCGCCTCCGGCCGGTGGAATTTCCGCTCCAATTCATTCATCATTCACCTCGCCGCCGCTGCCATAATCGCCTCAGCCCCCTGCGCCAGCAGAAAGGCCGCTACCCCGTAAACCCCTACCCAGATGCGCTTTTCCAACCGCTCCAACGCCGCATCAATCTGCGCGAGGCGAAAATCCAAGGCGCTCCAGCGCTCGGCCATCACCCGCTCATGCGCATCAATCCGCGCCGCCGCCGCATCAAAACTCTCGTACAGATACCGCGACCCCCCATCTTTGCGCGCAACCGTCATTCCTCCTCCGCCACCCGCGGCAGGCCCAGCAGCACCCGCTTTTCCGCCTCGGTCAGAAACGTCGCCGCCCCCACCCGCGCCCATTGCTGATCCCGCTCCGCACTCAAGGCCGGCACCTGGTCCAGATCCACCCGCAGCTCTGCCAGCTCACCCGTGAACCCCGCAATCCAGTGCGACAGGTCCGCCATCACCTTCTGCGCCAAAGGCAGCACCGTCAGCCGGTAGAACGCCCGATTGGCCTCCTGATAATTCGCATAGGTCGCGTCCCCCGGAATCCCGATCAGCATCGGCGGCACCCCGAACGCAATCGCAATCTCCCGCGCCGCCGCCTCTTTGGTCTTCTGAAACTCCATGTCACTTGGCGAAAACCCCATCGGCTTCCAGTCCAAACCACCCTCCAGCAGCATCGGCCGCCCCGCATTGCGCGCGCCCTGATGGTGGCTTTCCATCTCGCTGATCAGCCGGTCATACTGTTCCGACGAAAGCGAAGACTGCCCATCCGCCCCCTTGTAAACAATCGCCCCCGATGGCCGTGCCGCATTGTCCAGCAGCGCCTTTGACCACGCACTTGCACTATTGTGCAAATCCACCGCCACCGCCGCCGCCTGCAAGGCCGACAACCCGTAATGGTCATCCTGCGGATGGAACGTGCGCAAATGGCAAATCGGCTGCACCCCCCCCGTCATGTCAAACCGGTGCGCCCGCGCCCCCACCGTATAATCATACGCCACAGGCCAGCCATCTGCCCCCGGCACCAGCGCCATCCGGTCTGATCGCAGCACATGCAACTCGCCCGGTATCACCCCCACCCCCGGCACCGCCTCAAGGTACGCATTGCCCGACAGCAACAAATGGCAATACAGCGCCTCCAGAAATTCCGCCCGTCCCTGCGCCCCATTGGGCCGTGCCAGCAGCGCCAGCACCGGATGCGCCTCATACCGCCGCTCCGCATCCTGGCAAATCAACGGCAATGCCGCCGCCGCTTCCGCCACCAGCTTTACCGCCCGAAACCCAATCGGATTGCCCTGAAACGCCGCCTTCGTCAGGCTCACCACATCGCGCGGGCTCCACGCCACCCGGCCCGAGCTTCCCCAGCTGACCACCCGCCCCGTCGCACTCGCCTTTGCTTCCGGCACCGCCTTGTCGGCCCGCCGCAGGAATTGAAACACCATGTCCGCTCCTTTGCCTATCAGGCCAAACCTTGCCAATTGCCGCGCCCTGATCAGGCCGCAGCTTGCTCCGTTGGCGTCAGGCCCCCGGCCCTTCGCCTTTCCTCTTTGTTCAAATATCCTCACCAAAGGCATTCGCCTTTGGCTGAAAGGATCACAACGCGGCCCTTTCAATCTTGCCCGAATATCCGCGCGTGCCGGGCATCCGCCCTCAGCTCAGCGTCCGTACCCGTGGATCACCCCGCCGCGCCTTAGCTGGCTCCAGGATCAGTTCCGTCATCGCCCAGACCAGCGCATCCACCCGGTCCGGCGATCCCCGCCCCGTATAGCCCTGCTTTGTCATCCGCCGCATCTGGTCTTCCAGCGCCGCCAACCCCGCCGCATGCGCCACCCGGCCCTGTTCATACAGCGCCGCCACCGGTTCGGCCCGCGCGCTTTTGCCATCACTCGCATGCACCAGCTTCAAGGGCACCATGCTGTCCACCGTCCGGATCACGCTTTCTACCAGCTTGCCGCCCTGATTGGCCTCTGCCACCAACCGGTCCGCTTTCCAGCGGTCCACCGCTGCCACCGCCGCCCGTGCCCAGACATCCGGCCCCACGCCCTGCACCGTCGCATCCTCCAGCACCACCGCCCGCCAGTCCTGCACCGGCCCTTCCGTCATCGCCCCCACCACCACGATCCCACAGGCATCGCCATCCTTGCCACCGCCCACCGAAGGGTCCACCGCCACCACGATCCGGCTGAACTGGCTTGGCTGTTCCGCCCGCCGCGCTGCCTCGATCAGGCCATTGCTCCACAGCGTGCCGTCCAGATCCTCTACAATCAGCCCATCCAGCTCTTGCCGACCCAGCGTCGTTCCGCCATAGCGCCGCGTCACCTCCTCCAGGAACGTTTCCGCCAGATAGGCCGCATTCGCCGCTGTCGGCGCATGTGTCAGCACCGTGCTCGGGTTGTTCAGGATCGCCTTCAGCACCTCTACATTCCTTGGCGTCGTCGTCACCACCTGCCGCGGGTTCGCCCCCAGCCGCAGCGCAAACTGCAACTGCGCCCAGGCCTCTTCCGCCTTGGGCCATTTCGCCAGCTCATCCACCCAGGCCGCATCAAACTGCGGCCCCCGCAGCCGTTCCGGATTATGCGCCGATATCACCTGCGCCACAGCACCGTTCGGCCATGTCAGCTCTTTCTTGCTCGCATTCCACTTTGGTTTGCGGTCCGGCGGTGAACAGGCCAGAATCCCGCTTTCCCCCTCGATCATCACCTTGATGACCTCTTCAATCGTCTCGCCCATCAGCGCCACCCGCCGTGATCTTCCCGGTGCCTCTGGCGTCGCCCCTTCCACCTCGGCGCGCACCCATTCCGCACCCGCCCGCGTCTTGCCTGCACCGCGCCCGCCCATGATCACCCAGGTTTTCCACGCCCCATCGGGTGGCAACTGGTGCGGCAGCGCCCAGAATTCAAACAGCCATGGCAGCGCCAGAAACGCGTTGTCATCCAGCCCCCCAAGGAACTGATCAACCTGGTCCTGCGTTGCGGAGGCAAGCCAGCCTGCGCCCGATTTCAGCGCGCGCGGCGTCCATGTCGAGGGCGCGTCCTCCGACAGTCCCGGCGATTTGGTTGCGGAGTTTGCCAATTTTATCCCTTTCCGTCATCACACGGTGAAACGCCGCGGCGTACCCATCCGCATCTGTCGTTGCCACCTTTGATCCCGGCGGATCAGCCTGATCCAGCCGTTCCACCGTTTCGGCCAGCGCTGCCGCCGCCCGTGCAAACATGCGTTCCGAAAGCGCCAGCAGCCGTTCCGCCGATGGGCCTTCCGCATCCGATATTTCTGTCTTCATCTCTGCTCAACCTGCCCTCATGCCGCATCACCGCCCCCCGGACCGCACGAGCGAAACAAAAAAGCGGCCTGCCAGGTTGCCCCGCCAAACCGCTCGCCCATTTCTTCCAGCATGTATGAAGGTATACGTTGAACCGTACGCAGAGTCAATTAAAACCGTTTTACATCATACGGTTAGCGTACGCGGCGTTTACCTTTTCTTAACCCGCGCGGTGGGCTCCACAGGTTTCTATCCCGCCATTCCGCCTGTTGTTCCGCAGGTGTTGTCCTGCTGCGTGATTGATGGCCAACACGACTGCTGCCAAAGCTATTCCGCGTCCGGCAGGCGCCAAATCGAACAGGCTCAACAAGCTTCAACTGCCCAGACGGGGTGTCCCAGCCGCCCGTGTGGCCGCAGGATCAGCCCTGCTGGCATCACTCACCCTGCACCCCGGTCGCCCCGTCTTCACCCGCCTGCGCCTCAATCTCGCGCCAGCGTGCTACGTTTTCGTTATGCTCCGCCAGCGTTTCGGCGAACGCATGCCCCCCCGTCCCGTCCGCCACAAAAAACACGAACGGCGTTGTGTCCGGGTTCAGCGCCGCTGCAATCGCCGCCCGCCCCGGATTGGCAATCGGCGTGGGCGGCAATCCGTCAATCACATAGGTATTCCAAGGCGTTTCGCGCCGCAGCTCACTTTGCCGCAGGCCCCGCCCCAGCACCCCTTCCCCCTTGGTCACCCCGTAAATCACCGTCGGGTCGGTCTGCAGCTTCATGCCCTGCCGCAGCCGGTTTACAAACACACTCGCCACCCGCCCGCGTTCCTCGGCAATGCCCGTCTCTTTTTCAACAATCGACGCCATGATCATCGCCTCTTCCGGCGTCTCATACGGCAATCCGTTCGCCCGCTTGGCCCATTCCTCTGCCAGCACCACCGTTTGGCGTTCCACCATCAGCGCCACCAAGGCAGCCCGGTCCGCCCCCGCCTCTACCTCATAGCTGTCAGGCGCAATCGCCCCCTCGGCTGGCACATCCGGCACCTCGCCCCCCAGAAAATCCGCCTTTTTCAACGCGTCAATCACCTGCCAGCTGGTTACGCCCTCTGCCACCGTCACCCGCCAGCGCAGATCCGCCTCATCCCGCGCCTGCGTGAACGCCGCAGGTTCCACCTCTACCCCCGGCTCAAAGCGCGCCACTTCTACAAAGGCCCCTGTCGCCGGGTCCAACTCGCGCAGCAGCACATCCGCGCGCGCCACCCCGATCCGGTAATTCACCTCCCGCCCACAGGTGCTTTGCCCCCCCGCTGTCAGGTCTTCCAGCACCTCATGCATCGAAGCCCCCGCCTCGATCAGATATGACCCAAACCGCAGATCATCCGCCCGCCCCGCATAATCCGTACCAATCCGGAAAATCGCCGCCGAACTGACAACCCGCTGCGCTGCCAGATCATCCGCCACGCCCGACAGCGATGCCCCGCGCATCACCTTGAAACACACCGCATCCGTCAGCGGCCCCGGTCCTGCAAACTCTTGCCGCCCCCAGGCTACCATCGCGGCCGCCAGCATCAGCACGATCACAAACAGCGTCAGCGCATTTGAAGCAATGCTGCGCCACATCAGCCCGTTACTCCACCGGGCACCTTGCCCAGAACAAGGCTCGCATTCGTGCCGCCAAAGCCGAACGAATTGGACAGCGCCACGTCAATATTGCGCTTTACCGCCGCATTCGCCGCAAGGTTCAGCTTTGGCACCACCGCCGGATTGTCCAGATTGATCGTCGGTGGGCAAATCCCGTCCCGTATCGCCAGCACGCAGAAAATCGCCTCAACCGCCCCCGCCGCCCCCAGCAAATGCCCGATGGATGATTTGGTCGAACTCATCACCACCCCCGCCGCTGCATCGCCCAGCAGCCGTTCCACCGCCCCCAGTTCGATCGTATCCGCCATCGTGCTGGTGCCATGCGCATTGATGTAATCCACATCCGCAGGCGTCAGCCCCGCCCGCGCCAATGCCGCCGCCATCGACCGGAACCCACCATCGCCATCCTCGCTTGGTGCCGTGATGTGATAGGCATCCCCGCTCAGCCCGTAACCCAGCACTTCGGCATAAATCTTTGCCCCGCGCGCCACGGCATGCGCGTATTCCTCCAGCACCACACAACCAGCACCCTCGCCCATCACAAACCCATCGCGGTCCGCGTCATAGGGACGGCTGGCCTTGGCCGGATCATCCGCCCGCTTCGTGCTCAGCGCCTTGCAGGCGTTGAACCCCGCAATCCCAATCTCGGAAATCGGACTTTCCGCCCCGCCCGCCACCATCACATCCGCATCGCCCCACTGGATCAGCCGTGCCGCATCGCCAATCGCATGCGCCCCCGTCGAACAGGCCGTCACCACCGCATGGTTTGGCCCCTTGTACCCGAACCGGATCGAAACCTGACCCGAGATCAGGTTGATCAACGCGCCCGGAATAAAGAAT
>JAYUZO010000139.1:0-2470 GCA_043751715.1 Rhodobacterales bacterium
GCCAGTTTCAGCATCGGGTTCATTGACAGCGCGAAGGCCGGATATGATGCCATTGCGCGCGCCGTTGCGCCCATCCAGGCATTGGTGTTGCGCGCGGTCTCCATCAGGTCGTATGAAAGCATATACTTCATGTCATGTCCTTCTCGGGCGGGTGCCTTCGTGTGATCGTGCCTTCCCCCCAGAAAAACACGGTAACCAATGCTGCACATGCAGCACAGATAGGACGGAATTTTGGCCATGACAACAGAAGAGCGTGAAGTTGGGCCTAACGTCGAACGCCTGAATGCAAATCTTGCAAAGGTTGAGGCTTTGTCGACACGGCTGGTGGCGGCGATGACCAAAAAACGCGAGGCGGATCAGGCGCTGCACGGGCCCAATCAAGAGTTGTACGTCAAGGCGGCAGCGGCCTATCTGGCCGAACTGATGCACAATCCGGCGCGCATTGTGGAACAGCAGGTCAGCTATTGGGGCAAAACGCTGAAACACTATGTCGAGGCGCAGCAGGCGCTGGCATCGGGTGAATTGCGCGCGCCCGTTGATCCGGGGCCAAAGGACAAACGCTTTGCCAACCCGATGTGGGATACGCACCCGGCGTTCAATTACCTTAAACAGCAGTATCAGCTGAATGCCGCGGCGGTGACGGCGGCGGTGTCAGACTTGCCGACACTGGCAGGGCTGGAACAAAAGCGCGTGGATTATTTCATCCGGCAGATCGTGGATATGTTCGCGCCGACGAATTTTCTGGGCACAAATCCGGATGCGCTGGAAAAGGCGGTGGCGACCGATGGCGAAAGTCTGGTCCAGGGGCTGGAAAACCTTGTGCGGGATATTGAGGCCAATCAGGGCGAACTGGCGGTAACGCTGGCCGATCCGGGGGCGTTTGTGGTGGGCCAGAATCTGGCGACAACGCCGGGGGCGGTGGTGTTTCGCAACCGGATGCTGGAACTGATCCAGTATACGCCGACGACGGAAACCGTGCACGCCACACCCCTGCTGATCTTTCCGCCATGGATCAACAAATTCTACATTCTGGACCTCAAGGCGCAGAACAGCCTGATCAAATGGATTGTCGATCAGGGGTTCACGCTGTTTGTGGTCAGTTGGGTGAACCCGGATGCCAGTTATGCGGACGTGGCGCTGGATGACTATATCCGCGACGGGTATCTGCGCAGCATGGCCGAGGTGCGGCGGATCACGGGTGAGCCGCAGATCAATGCGGTGGGGTATTGCATTGCGGGCACAACGCTTGGGCTGACCTTGGCGCATCTGCAAAAGGCGGGTGATACATCGGTGAAGGCCGCTACGTTTTTCACCACGTTGACCGATTTTTCCGATCCGGGTGAGGTGGGGGTGTTTCTGGACAATGATTTTGTTGATGGGATCGAACGCCAGTCGATGGCCGATGGCGTGCTGTCGAAATTCTTTATGTCGCGCACCTTCAGCTTTTTGCGCTCAAATGATCTGATCTATCAGCCCGCGATCAAAAGCTACATGTTAGGCGAAGCGCCGCCGGCGTTTGATCTGCTGTACTGGAACGGTGATGGTACCAACCTTCCCGCCACCATGGCCGTGCAATACCTGCGCGGCCTGTGTCAGGGTGATGGGTTCGCCAAGGGCACGTTTGCGGTATTCGGTGACCCGGTCAGCCTGTCAGGCGTGCGCGTGCCCTTGTGCGCGATTGCCTGCGAAACCGATCATATCGCGCCGTGGCGTGCAAGTTATGACGGCGTGCGGCAGATGGGGTCGGATGACAAGACCTTTATCCTGTCGCAGTCCGGGCATATTTCGGGCATCGTCAACCCGCCATCCAAGGGCAAGTATGGCCACTATGTGAATGCCGGGCCAATGGTTGATGCGGCGGCTTGGCTGGACGGTGCGACGTTCGAACAGGCCAGCTGGTGGCCACGCTGGGGTGCATGGCTGGCAGAACGGTCGGGCCCGCAGGTGCCAGCACGGGTTCCCGGCGATTCGGGGGCCGAAATTCTGGCCCCCGCACCGGGTACTTATGTAGGGGCAACGCCAACCCTCTGATCCGGCTGCGCAATTCCCGCTATGCGTGCATGGCAATGCTGCAATGCAGAAATGATCTTGAAATGCTGCGCTGCAGCATGTATGTATCTGGTATCGAACGCGGGCACGATGCCCGGTAACAGGAGCAACGACGATGACCGCAACACCAGATTTCACCAAAGTCATGCAGGACATGATGGCTGCTTTCCCAATGGACGCTTCTGCCATGCAGAACGCGTTCAAGACGCAGGCTGCAATGGCAGAAAAGTTCACCAAAGTGGCAATCGACGCGGCTGAAAAGTCGACCGAAGTGTCGGCCAAATGGGCAAAAGAAGCACTGGCCAAGGTTTCTGTGGTTTCCACCGCCAAGGCAGAGCCTGCAGATTACACCAAATCCATGACCGATTTCCTGTCGGCTTCTTCGGAAATCGCGACGGCCCACATGGCGTCTTTCGCCGAA
>JAYUZO010000140.1:0-7149 GCA_043751715.1 Rhodobacterales bacterium
GCGAGGCGGATCATGTCGCCATGGCGGAGGCTGACCTCGCCGCCCGCGCGGACGTTGATGGTGCCGACGGCCTCGGTCTCGACCTTGAGGAAGGTGTCCGAACCGAGGTGTTCGGACAGGCCGACGGTGCCGGCCCAGCCGCCTTCGGCCACGACATCCAGATGTTCGGGGCGCACGCCGATGGTGGTGGCGTCCAGCCTTGCCGCTGCGGGGCCGGTGATCAGGTTCATCTTCGGGCTGCCGATGAAGCCTGCGACAAAGGTGTTGAGGGGGTGGTTGTAAAGGTCAAGCGGGGAGCCGACCTGTTCGATGCGGCCCGCGTTCAGGACGACGATCTTGTCGGCCATGGTCATCGCCTCGACCTGATCATGGGTGACGTAGATCATGGTGGTTTTCAGCGACTGGTGCAGTTCGGTGATTTCCTGGCGCATCGAGACGCGGAGGGCGGCGTCGAGGTTGGACAGGGGCTCGTCAAACAGGAAGGCGGCGGGTTCGCGGACGATGGCGCGGCCGATGGCGACGCGCTGACGCTGGCCGCCCGACAACTGGCCGGGGCGGCGGTCCATGTAGTCGGTGAGGTTCAGCACCTTTGCGGCGGCGTCGGCGCGGGCGGTCGCCTCGGACAAGGGCATCCCGGCCATTTTCAGCGGGAACATGATGTTCTTGCGCACCGTCATATGGGGGTAAAGGGCGTAGCTTTGGAACACCATGGCCAGACCGCGTTTGGCGGGGGGCAGGGCGGTGGCGTCGGCACCGTCAATCTCGATCGTGCCCGAGGTCGTGTCTTCCAGCCCGGCGATCAGGCGCAGAAGGGTGGATTTTCCGCAGCCCGAGGGGCCGACAAACACCACGAATTCGCCATTTTCAATCGTCAGATCAATGCCGGGAATGACATCCACCTCACCAAAGCTTTTGCGGACTTGTGTCAGTTGAATCTTGCCCATGATATCCTCACTTTACCGCGCCAAAGGTCAGGCCGCGGACGAGTTGTTTCTGGCTGAACCAGCCGATGATCAGAATAGGCATGATGGCCATGGCCGATGCCGCAGAAAGTTTGGCGTAAAACAGCCCTTGCGGGGCGGAAAAGCTGGCGATGAAGGCGGACAGCGGGGCTGCCTTGGTGGTGGTCAGGGTAATGGTCCAGAACGCTTCGTTCCAGGCAAGGATCACGTTCAAAAGCATGGTGGAGGCGATGCCGGGAATGGCCATGGGCGTCAGCACATAGACAATTTCGTTCCACAGGCCGGCGCCATCCATGCGGGCGGCCTCAAGGATTTCACCGGGGATTTCCTTGAAATAGGTGTACAGCATCCAGACGATGATCGGCAGGTTCATCAGCATCAGTGCAAGCACAAGGCCTATGCGGGTGTCAAACAGACCTGTGCGCTGAAAGATCAGGTAAATCGGGATCAGCACGGCAACGGCGGGCATCATCTTGGTCGACAGCATCCACATCAGCAAATCTTTGGTGCGTTTGCCGGGGACGAATGCCATGGACCAAGCGGCAGGAATGGCGATGGCAAGGCCCAGCAGGGTGGACCCGATGGAAATAATGACGGAATTCAGAAAGAACCGGGGGTAATCAGACCGCGACCAGACCTCGGCGTAGTTTTCCAGCGTCCATGTGGCGGAGAACAGTTCAGGCGGCGATGCGACGGCCGAGCTTTCGGTCTTGAAGCTGGTCAGGATCATCCACAATACGGGAAAGAAGATGATCAGCGCCACGGTCCATGCGGCGATGGTGGTGATCAGAACACGGCGGGGTGTGGTTGCGCGAGCCATGCTTTTTGCTCCTTACGCGTCAAGGTTCTTGCCGATGCCGCGCATCAGGAAGTAGGCGACGATATTGGCAAGGATCACGGCAATGATCCCCCCGGCGGCGGCGCGGCCGATATCCTTGGCAACGATGGCCTGTTTGAAGATCATGTAGGGCAGGGTGGTGGACGCAGACCCCGGCCCGCCTTGGGTGGTGGTGTAAATCTCGCCAAAGATGCCCAGCAGGAAAATGGTCTGGATCAGGATCACCACGGTGATTGCGCGGGTCATGTGCGGCAGGATCATATAGCGAAAGCGGTTGAAGGCCGATGCGCCATCCATTTCAGCCGCCTCAAGCTGTTCGGATGACAGCGATTGCAGGGCGGTCAGCAGGATCAGCGTCGAAAACGGCAGCCATTCCCATGCAACAATCGCGATGATGGATGGCATCGGGTATTGTTCAAGAAACAGAATGGGTTGCTGGCCAAGCCCGATGGCAAGGGCGGCAAACAGGCCGTTCTGCGGGTGCATGAACAGGTTTTCCCAGATTGACGCTGCGACAGGGGGCATGACGAAAAACGGGGCGATGACAAGGATGCGCAGAATGCCCTGACCCTTGACGGGCTGGTCGATCAGCAGCGCGATCAGCATGCCCAGAACAACAGTAATGATCAGCACACCCAGCACCAGAAGCAGTGTGTTGACCATGGCCAGCCAGAAATCAGGTGCGTTCAGGAACCATGTGTAGTTCGTTACACCAATCCAGCCTGTGCGTTCGGGCGACAGCAGGCGAAAGAACCGAAAGGAATAATACAGTGTCAGGGCCAGTGGCACGATCATCCAGATGAACAGCACAATCACCGAAGGCGCAACCATGATACGGGCGGCAAGCCGGGACGATTGGGTGGACATGGTATGGGTCCTCCGGTGCGGCAAATGCCGGTTTTGGGCTGTGGCGAAAGCGGAAAGGTAAAGGAACGGGGCCAGCCCTGGGAGGGTGCCGGCCCCGTTCGTCACTCGTTACTTGATGTAACCAGCTGCTGTCATCTCATCGGTGACAAGCGTCTGTGCGGCGGCAAGCGCCTCATCCGCTGTGGACTGACCGGCAAGCGCTGCCGAGAACAGCTCACCTGTCGATGTTGCCATGCCCGCAAACTCGGGGATCGCCACGAACTGCACACCGGTATACGGCACGGGTTGAACCGACGGGTTGGTGGGATCAGCCGCATTGATGCTGTCGATGGTCATTTGTGCAAACGGCACGGCGGCATATTCCGGGTTGGAATACAGCGATGTGCGCGTTCCGGGTGGTACGTTTGCCCAGCCTTCTTTTGATGCAACAAGGGCGAGATAGTCTTTGTTGGTTGCCCAGTTGATAAAGGTCTTGGCCGCTTCCTGCTTGGTGGACGAAGACGGAATGGCCAGTGACCATGCCCACAGCCAGTTGCCGCGCTTGCCCAGACCATTGTCGGGGGCCAGTGCAAAGCCAACCTTGTCAGCCACGGTGCTGTCTTTACCGGTTACAAACGATGCTGCAACGGTGGCATCAATCCACATGCCGCATTTGCCCTGATTGAACAGCGTCAGGTTTTCGTTGAAGCCGTTGTTTGACGCGCCGGGCGGGCCATATTTCGTCATCAGGTTCAGATAGAAATCCAGCGTCGCCTTCCACTCCGGGCTGTCGAACTGGGGGTTCCAGGCCTCGTCAAACCAGCGCGCGCCGAACGAGTTCGACATGGCGGTCAGGAAAGCCATGTTTTCGCCCCAGCCGGCCTTGCCGCGCAGGCAGATGCCGTAGATGCCGGCATCAGCATCGGTCATGCCGGCCGCTGCGGTTTCGATATCTGCCCATGTGGGAGCCGAAGGCATGGTCAGCCCGGCCTTTTCCATCAGGTCGGTGCGGTACATGACCATCGAGGATTCGCCATAGAACGGCGATGCCAGCAGGTTGCCATCAACCGTCAGGCCGCCACGGATGGCAGGCAGCAGATCGTCGATATCATATTCAGCGGGCAGATCGTTCAATGACACCAGCCAGCCCTGCTTGCCCCAGATCGGAACCTCATAGGTGCCGATGGTCATCACGTCATACTGGCCACCGCCCGTGGCGATATCCGTGGTCAGGTTCTGCCGCAGCACGTTTTCTTCCAGCGTCACCCATTCAACGGTGATGTCAGGGTGCTTGGTGTTGAAATCATCCATCAGGCCCTGCATGCGGACCATGTCGCCGTTGTTCACGGTTGCGACGGTGATTGTGGTTGTTTCGGCCCATGCCACCCCACACAGGGTCAGCATTGCCGTCGCGCCAAACAGCGCGCGGGTCGTAAATTTCATGTCGTCCTCCCTGGACCGGCGAAGTGTGAGCAAATAATCGCCTTATGAGCAATTACCCACATGAGGGGCAGATTCGTCAAATGATTTTTCGCACATTGCATGCGAAAGGCGCAAAGTGCAGGCGTGACCGGCTGTTTTCAGCGCAAAAGGGCTACGGCCGTGTCTTCATCGGTGACAAGGCCATTGACGATATGCCCCAGCATGGCAGCGCGGATGGCATCCACCTTGGCAGCACCCGCTGCAACCGCGATCACCGGTTTCTTGCGCCCCGGATCAATGCGCACTGACCCCACCAGTGCATTGCGCGGCGAGTCGATATAGCGGCCCATGGTATCAAACACCCAGCTGGCAATTTCACCCGTGGCACCCTGCGCCTGCAATTCCGCCAGCACTTCCGCCGATACAAACCCGTCCAGCACCAGGGGCGCATCCGCCCCCATCTGCCCGATGCCCACAAACGTCACATCGGCCTGCTGGGCCAGTTGCACCACCGCCTGCACTGGGCGCAGGTGCAAAAAGAACCCGCGCTCTTCGGCGGTGTCGGAAATCACCGGGATCGGCATGGGAAAATATGGTGCTTTCAGCTTTTCCGCCACCTGCCGGATCACATCATACAGCGTGGCAGACCCATCGGGCGCGATGTTGCCCAGCAAGGACACGATCCGGTGCTGCCCCGCCCCCGTTGGCGTGAACTGGTCCGCCATCGCCCGCAGCGCGCGCCCCGTGCCAAACGCAATCACCAAAGGTTCCGGCATGCGCAGGTAACGCTCCAGTTCCGCCGCTGCCGTGGCTGCAATCGCGCGGGCCGGGTCTGCGTTGCGGCCAAGGCTGGCTGCCACCCGGCAGCGCACAAGGCCGAACCGCGCGGTCAGGGCTGTTTCCAGATCAAGACAGGCCCCGATGCGGTGGTTCAGCCGCACATGGATCAGCCCTTCGGCCATCGCCCGGCTGACAAGGCGCTGCGCCCGCTGACGGCTGACCCCCAGTTCCTGCGCAATCTGGTCTTGGGTCAGCCCGCCCACATAATACAGCCAGCCTGCCCGCGCGGCATCATCCAGCGGCGTGGCATCGGGTTCGGTCCGGTCATTTGCGGGGCGGTCATTGGGGCGGTCATTCATGCAGGCGTGCCTTGGGTTAGTCGCTGGGTCAGCGTGGTGAAATCATCAAACGTTGCATGCGGTGTGGCATCGGGCGGGGTTGTCAGATCCTGGCCGCGCAGATGGCTGCCGCCGGTAAACCGCCACACCTGCATGCCCGCCGCAAGGCCTGCGCGAATGCCCGTCAGACTGTCTTCGATCACCAGACAGCGCGCAGGATTGGCCCCCATCCGCGCTGCCGCATGCAGAAAAAGATCGGGCGCAGGTTTGCCCCGCGCCACCTCGCTGGCCGTGAAACCGCGCCCGGCAAAGGCCTGCGTCAACCCCACCAGCCCCAGCGACGTGGCCAGCCGTTCCGAGCTGGACGACGTGGCAAGGCAATAGGGCACGCGCAGGCGCGCAATCGCATCCGCCACCCCCGGCATCACCACCAGTTCGCGCTGAAATGACGCGAGCAGCCGCGCGCGATAATCCGCCTCGAACCGGTCGGGCAGCGTTACACCAAACGTCTCGCGCACCTCGCGCAGTACGGTGGGGTAGCTGCGCCCCAGAAACTGCCGCGTCACAAAGGCCATGTCGATGGCCACGCCATAGCTGGCCAGTTCGGAAATCAGCATGCGCGCGCTGATCACCTCACTGTCAACCAGCACGCCGTCACAATCAAAGATCACCAGATCATATCCCATGGCCGCGACCATAGGCGGCAGCGGGCCTGCGCGTAAAGCGCCAAGGCAGCGTGGTGGGCACGGCGCATTTCCCCCGCCCATTCCCGCCCCGCCATTTTTGCGCGCGTTCACTTGCCGTTTACCACCTTTGGCGGATAAGTTCGCACCAACGCGGGGGCACATATGACCAATCACCTGTACTACGGCGATAATCTGATCGTGCTGCGCGACAAGATCGCATCCGACAGCGTGGATCTGGTTTACCTTGACCCGCCCTTCAATTCCAATGCCGACTACAACGCCCTGTTCAAGACGCCCAAGGGCGCCAGCAGCCCCGCGCAGATGGAGGCGTTCACCGATACCTGGGTCTGGGATGATGCCACATCGGGCGTAGCGGTGAATGAGGTCAAGCGATCATCCTATCAGGATGCGGCCAAGATGCTGGACGCGATGGTGGGGTTTCTGGGCAAGAACGCCCTGACCGCCTATCTGGCGATGATGGCGGTGCGGTTGATCGAATTGCACCGGGTGCTGAAGCCGACCGGCAGCCTGTACCTGCACTGCGACCCGACGGCGAGCCATTATCTGAAGATATTGCTGGATGCGGTGTTTGGGGCGGTCCATTTTCGGAATGAGGTGATCTGGCGCAGGACATCAAGCCATAACAGCGCGAAACGTTGGGGGCCCGTGCACGATACAATTTTCTACTATGTCAAATCGGATGCTGCGAAATGGAATGCTTCGTTTGAATCCTATGATGAAAAATATCTGGATCGGTTCTATCGTTTTGCGGACGAAGCGGGGCGATTCAGGATCGGTGACTTGACAGGAGCTGGTGTTCGGCATGGCGATTCGGGCAAGCCCTGGCGGGATTACGACCCCACAATCGCTGGAAGACATTGGGCAATTCCCACCGGGGCTATCCGCAGGGCCGGCATCAACGGTGATTTTGAAACTTTGCAACCACAAGATAAACTTGACCGGCTTGATGGCCTCGGACTGATTTACTGGCCGCCGAAAGGCAAGGTGCCGCAGTTCAAACGCTATCTTGAAGCAGATCGCGGTGCGCCCATTCAAGACATGATTTCCGATATCGGACCGTTGTCGTCGCAGGCAGCAGAACGCCTTGGCTTTCCCACCCAAAAACCCGTGGCCTTGCTGGAACGCATCCTTGCCGCCTCGTCCAACCCCGGTGACACCGTGCTTGATCCGTTTTGCGGTTGTGGCACCACGGTGCATGCGGCGCAGAAACTTGGGCGGGCGTGGATCGGCATTGATATCACCCATCTGGCCATCGG
>JAYUZO010000141.1:0-7593 GCA_043751715.1 Rhodobacterales bacterium
GTTCTTGGCCCCAGCTATGCAGGCCAGTTGCAGGCCAATGCCACCCTGCAAGGCCCGATTGATACCGCTGCATTTACCCTGCAGGGCACCGGCACCGCCCTTGGCATCGGCACGCCCGAGGTGGACAGCCTGCTGTCCGGCACATCCGACATTGCCCTGCGTGGCGCGCGGCGTGATGGCGGCATTGACCTTGCCACGCTGACCCTGACAGCACAAAACCTGCGCGCCAGCGTGACGGGCCGCATCGACTCAACCGCTGGCCATCTGCTGACCGGAACTTTGCAATTTCCCAATCTGTCCGCCCTTGGCACCCCCTATAGTGGCGCGCTGAATGCCGAAGTGGGCTTTGCGGGCACGCCCGAGGCTGGCCAAATCACGCTGGATGGCAGTGCCACAAACCTGGGCCTTGGCCAGCCCGAACTGAACCGCATTCTGGCCGGGCGCAGCACCGTGTCTGCCGTACTGCGTGTGGATAGCGGCCTGATCCAGATTGACCGCGCGCGCCTTGAAAACCCGCAGCTTACCGCGTCGGCCACCGGCACTGTCAACGGCACCCAGCGCAATGTTGATGTGACCGCCCGTCTTGCCAACCTTGCGCTGATCCTGCCCGATTTTCCCGGAGCCGTGACTGTTTCGGGCGATGTCAAGCAAACCAGTACCGCCACCACCCTTGATCTGCGTGGCACCGGGCCGGGCGGTATCAACGCCACTGTCACCGGCACGCTTTCGCCTGATTACCACAGCGCCAACCTTGCCATCAACGGGCAGGCGCAGGCGGGCCTTGCCAATGTGGTGATTGACCCTGGCACCCTGTCTGGCACCCTTGGCTTTGATCTGGCGCTGAACGGGCCATTGGCTGTGTCATCCCTGTCTGGCCGCACCACCCTGTCGGGTGGGCGCTATGCCTCGCCCGATCTGCCCTTTGCCCTGACTGATCTGAATGGCACTGCCAGCATTGCCGCAGGCCGCGCAAATGTAACCGCCGATGCCGCCCTGTCCACGGGTGGACGGTTGCGGGTGGGCGGCACTGTCAACGCCGCCTCCCCCTTCAACGCTGACCTGACTGCGACACTTGCCGATGTTACCTTGCGCGATGCCCGCCTGTTCCAGACCCGTGGCAACGGCACAATCACCGTGCAGGGTCCGCTGGCAGGTGGGGCGCAAATCGCGGGCCGCATCGCCCTGATTGAAACCGAAATCCGCGTGCCGAATGGCAGCTTTACCGGCGTCGGCACCATTCCCGGCCTTGTGCATGTTGGCGAATCCACTGCCAGCCGCCAAACCCGCCTGTTTGCGGGCCTGATTGCAGGCGCAGACGGCACGGGGGCCAATGGCCGTGCATCTGCCCGCGCCTATCCGCTGGATCTGGAAATTTCCGCCCCTAACCGTTTGTTCGTGCGTGGACGCGGTCTGGATGCCGAACTGGGCGGTAGCCTGCGCCTGCGCGGCACCACCGCCAATGTCGTTCCGGATGGCGCATTTTCCCTGATCAGGGGCCGCCTTGATATTCTTGGCAAACGCCTTGCCTTGTCCGAGGCCGAACTGCGCCTGACTGGCAATTTTGTACCCGACCTGCGCATCCTTGCCTCGAACGAATCCGATGGCATCACCTCATCCGTGCTGGTGGAGGGCAATGTCAGTGACCCGCAGGTCAGCTTTACCTCCAGCCCCGAGCTGCCCGAAGAAGAGGTGCTGTCCCGTCTGCTGTTCGGCCGCGCACTGAACACGCTGTCAGCGTTTCAGGCGGCCCAGTTGGCCGGGGCCGTAGCCACCCTTGCCGGGCGTGGCGGCGAAGGCCTGCTGGCCAAACTGCGAAAGGGGTTTGGTCTGGATGATCTGGATATCAGCACGGCGGAAAACGGCGAAACCAGCCTGACAGCAGGCAAATACATTTCTGAAAACACCTACACGGAAATCGAGGTGGATCAGCAGGGCCGCAGCACCATTACCCTGAACCTTGATGTGAACGAAAAACTGACTGTACGCGGCAGCCTGTCATCCGATGGCCAAACCGGCATCGGCGTGTTTCTGGAAAAGGATTACTAGGCGCGCCGGAACAGCAAACAGCAGTTGTCATAATTCTTCACTGCATTGCCGTAGGCATAGAACCGATCTTCCAACTGCTCCATCCCGGTCGGAAACATGAACGAACCAAACTGGCAAAGCCGCATGGGGTAGGCATCCTTCAACGCCGTGAACACCACATCCATGGTGCGACCGTTCAGATCAAACCGGTAAATAACGACATTCGCGCCGTTGATCCCCGGACCGGGGCGACGCTCGAATATATCTTGCAGCCGGTTACCGGTCGGCAAACCGGGTTCAACGCTGGAAGAAAACACGGCAGCGCCCAGCGTTTCGCCCTAATAAATGGATGATCCCGCAATAGGCGAATATTGCGTGGGGAAGTGCCGGACTCGCGGTCCGATTCAATCAGATAATTCTGTTCGAGCTGGGTGTCAGTTGCATAAAAAAGCCGGTCTTTGCCCACCAATGCCCATGTGCTGCGGTTCGCTTGCGATCCGGTCTGGAACGGCACCAGCTGCGCACTGTCCGCATCCCATTTCCAGAATCCCACGCCGGGGCCGGTGTCACCCATCAACACAAAGATATCCGAACCATCCTGCGATGCGACAACGTGATGAACATGGTCAATGTCATGCGCCGGAAATTGTGCAAACACCCGCCAGTCAGCCGCCCCATCAACAGGTCTGAACCAGATCTTGATCGGTGAGGTGGCCGGACCTTCGCCATCGCGACGCAGGGTGGGGCCAGCACGGTTCATGAAGTATTCGCCAAAGGCAATGCTCTTTCCGCCCACAGCTTCGTGCTGCAATATCGAAAGCGCCAACACCTTGCGGTTGTCAGGGATCGTGAAATCCAACGACACCTCGCCCGTGCCCAGATTGATCTTCCAGATTTCACTCCCAATTGCGGCAAAGGCCACATCGGGTGACACCGCGATAAGCGCAGAAATTGACAGGCGCAAAATCCGGTCGGCCATCCGCAAACCAGACATGCGCTGGCTGAAGGTTCGGCTGGGTAAGGCCGCGATGAACCTGACGGACGTCAGGTCGAGATCAGCCAGATACAACCGGCGTCCGCGCCCCAGCACAACCCTATCCTCGATCACGGCAAGTGGTTTGTAACCCCTGAGAACTTTTGAAAGGATCATTCTGCGGCTTTCCTGTACCGTGACGGGATCAGATAGGGATAGCCTGATGGCTGCTTGGTGCGCAGAAACCTGACCAGCGGTTCTGACCTGCCCATTGCAAGCGAAACCCCTTGTGGGGTGGCATGAAAGGCAAAGATGCCGTTGTCTTGAAGATCTTTGTTCAGGCGCGCTTCGCAATAATACAGCGCCCATTTCGGATCGCGTTCATCAAGATGAATAACCTCATCCCGGCCCTCCGAGATGACCCTGAACAAACGCGGGCGATACCAGTTTTCAATCGGCCATTCTGACGGGAACAGGTCTTCAGCGACATGGATCATCGTCAGGCTATGCGCCAATCCCGCATCCAGCATCAGAATTTTCGCGTCCAGGTCCAGACAGGCGGCCCACGGCGAATGTGGCCCACATGGCGTAAGAACGGCTCCCTTGGCATCTGATGGCACAATCCGGTCCGCATTTGCACCAGCCGCCACAATGGTATTCAGCGGGATATCACTGATCTTTGCGCCATCACGGGCCGCAAGCACTTGGGGCAACCGTCCTGTCCAAACTTTAATTTTCCCCAAACGGTACACAAACGGTTCGCTGTACAGCTTTTTGTCAAAGCGCCGTTCTGCTGGGGGTTCCTCGGCAAAGGCGGAAAACAGCGGCATCACCAAAGTTCCCGTAGCCCCCAAAATGCCAAAGAACATGTCCAGAATATCTTCAAGCGTATGACCTGCGGCAACCAGTCGTCGGGCTGACGCATGCACAATCAGGGTATCGCCCTGACGCAACCCCAAAGCCAGAAGCGCATCCCTGATTTCCGGCAAAAGCAGCTGGTCAGTTTTGGCCGGTTGCCGCGCTTTGGGGGACGCGCTGAAAGAATGGCGTACTGCAACCTCACGGATCGGAAAACGTGCCGCAATGCGTGCAAAGTTCAGTTATGGTCCTGCGATGTATTCAATGCGTCGGCTTGGGCATTCATCGCACGGGCTCCGCAAAGACATGATCAAACGCACCAGTTTTTGCGATGATCTTGTCGACAAAAGCAAACCTTGCCAGCGCTATGTCACAAAGCCGGTCTGCTTGTTCGTCCAGATCAAGGCTTGCAAGATCGGTTACGACCACACCAGCACCCGTTGCCAGCAGAAGGTCGGTGTAGGCAGGCAACCCACGGCCAAAATACAGCACCGGAAGTGACAATGACAGATAATCCAGTGTCTTTGACGGAAAGCCCGGCATATCAAATTGCGGATGAAGCGTGACCAACCCAAAGTCAAACCCCCGCAGGCGTTCAAGCATTGCGTCATGTCCTAAAAACCCATGATGCTGAACGGTCAGCTTTTCAAAGGGCATTGCGCATATTTCAGGTGCAGGGTCGCGTGAAAACAGGTGCACCTCGGCCGGATGAACCAGAATTTTATCCAGATGCAAAAGGGCCTGAGCAACCCCGCGTGTCTCATTGATCTGACCGATCAGCGCAATCTTTCGCGGGCCACTGGCCCCACGCACACCTGTTTGGCCCTTGCCAGCGTGCTCTGTCAAACCTGTCCAGAACGGTATGACCTGCGCCTTATGGTATTTTGGATCTATGTAAAAGTCGTGTGTCGGGATGATCTTGGTTGTCACAAGCCAGGGGACCAGAATTTCAAACCGGTCAAACAGCCACCGCGAAATCCGACGGTCATACCGCCGCCCCGCAATCAGCACAGGATAGCTATCCCAGACAAAGGCAATCAGCCTTTTGCGCAAAAGCCGTGCTGCAAAGGCAGCCGGGGCTGAAAGCACAAAGGGCGAATGGATCACCACATCATCTGATTGCGCCACGCACCTGATCTGTCGCAGCACCCCTGACAGCGCACCGAAGACCGACCTTTTGTGCAATCGTGTCATGACCAGCCGCACCTGCAGGGTTTGCTGCAGCACGGCATGTAGATTGCGCACGATCCGGCCTTCATTGCTGTTGCCATCCGCGGTTGAAATCAGAACGATACGACGGGTCATTTCACCCTTTAGGGTCACGCATTTCGCCGCAGTAGCCGAACCAGCCATCAAGCGCAACGTCCCGGTCAGAACCGGCTTCGTGTTGTATGTTCGGCATCATAAGCCGCACCCAGCAGCACGGCATAGGCTGACAGATAGAACCACATCAGAAGCGCAGCAATCGCCCCGATTGACCCATACACCTCATTGTAGGTATTGAAATTTGCCAGATACACCACGAACCCGCGCGACACCAACCCCCACAGGATCAACGCAATGAACAGCCCGCGTGTGACCAGCCGCGGGGCCTTGGCCGCGTTCGGACCCAGCCGGTAAATCAGCCCGATGGCCATGGTCACAAACAAAAACCCCAGCAGCATGTTCGCCCCTTCCAGCGCCAATGCTTGCCACGGCCCCACCGGCAGATACCGGATCGCCAAAGGCCCCGCCACCGCCGCCATCATCGCCATCAGTGACAGCACCACCAGCACCAACGTCAGCACAAGTGCCCGCACCTGATGCCACATGCCAAGCCGGTTCGGCAGCCGATGAATGGCATTCAGGCCCCTGATCAACGCCGCAACACCCGCCCGCGCCGACCACAGCGCAAACAGCACTGACAGCAGCGTCGACAGGCCCAGCGTGCTGGAGTTTGACGCGATCAGCGCCTCAACCTGCCCCGAGATGACCGTGAACGCATCCACGGGCAAAAACTGGCGTAACGGTTCGATCTGGTTGCGCAGCACCAACGGGTCGGCCACAAAACCGTAAATCGCGATGATTGCTGCCATCGCCGGGAAAATAGCCAGAAAGCCAAAGAACGCCACGCCTGCCGCGATCAGCCCCAGTTCCGCCCGGTCTGTGCGCGCCCAAAGCCCATACAAAAACCGCCACACGCGCCGTGCGATGTGCAGGGTTGCCCGAAATGGCGTTTGCCGGTTCAGCCACATAACCGCTTACTCATCCTCAAACCGTGTACGCAATTCGCGCAGTACAGGTAACACCGCCCGCACCCTTTCGGCTCCCAAGGCCTGCACCGCATCGGCAATCAACGGCGCAATCACCGCCACCGCCGCATCACGCGCCGCCCGCCCCGATGGGCTGATTGCAACCAGTTTGCTGCGCGCATCATCCCAATCGGGCCGGATATGCACATGCCCCGCCCATTCCAGCCGCGAAAGCGTGTTCGTCATCGCCCCGCGCGTCACATGAAACGCCTTTGCCAGTTGCGCAGGCGTGCGTTCATCTGCCAGCCCGGCCAAGTGGTTCAGCACACCAAAATGCGAAAGCTCCATCCCCTTTGGCAGCACTTTGGATATCCGCGTGCGCGCCAGCTGATCTGCCATGAACAGCTCACCAAACAGCGCAACGGCGATATCTTCGGTCTTTTCATTCATGGCCGATCAAACGGCCTGTCATGCGTCAATGATGGTATCCTGTGCCGCGCCGCTGCCACCTGCGCCATGTCCAGATCAGCCAGCACCACCCCCGGCGCCGTCCCACCATCTGCAATCACCTCGCCCCAGGGGGAAATCACCAGACTGTGGCCAAAGGTGTTCCGCCCCTTGCCATGACGCTCGGCATGAAACCCGGTTTGCGCCGGGGCCAGCACAAAGCACCCCGTTTCAATCGCCCGCGCCCGCAACAGCACCTCCCAATGTGCTGCCCCGGTAATATGGTTGAATGCCGCCGGTACTGTCAGGATATCTGCCCCTGCCTGCGCCAAGGCCCTGTGCAAATGCGCAAACCGCACGTCATAGCATACCGTCATGCCCACCTTTGCAAACCCCGCGTCCACCACCACCGCCTGCCCGCCGGGGCGATAAGAACCACTTTCCCGGTAAACTTCGGTCTCGGACACATTCACATCAAACATGTGGATTTTATCATAGCGCGCCGCAATGCTGCCATCGGGCGCAATCAGGAAAGACCGGTTGGCGAACCGCCCATCCGCATCATCGGTCTTTAGCCCCAAAGACCCCGCCAGCACCCAGACCCCCGCTTGCGCCGCCTGATCGCGCAGCACCGAAAGCGTGGGGTCCGTGGCTTCGTGGTGCAACGTGCCCTGCAAATGCGCCCGGCTGGAGGACAGGATATTCGTGCATTCCGGTGTCAGAATGAACCCCGCGCCATCCGCGACCGCCTGCCGCAAAAACCCCACCGTCACGGCCAGATTTTCCGACGGGTCATCCGTGACATTCAGTTGCAGCAGACCCACCCGCATCATTCAGGCCCGCAGCAGCGCATCAAGCTGCCCCGCATGGTCCAGATCATGCAGGTCATCACAGCCGCCCACATGCTGCCCGCCGATGAAAATCTGCGGCACCGTCCGCAATCCACCCGCCCTTTGCGTCATCTTTACCCGCACGCCCGGATCGCGCCCCACGTCAATTTCCGTGAACGCCGCCCCCTTTTTTGCCAGCAGCCGCTTGGCCATGGCGCAGTAGGGGCAG
>JAYUZO010000142.1:0-8677 GCA_043751715.1 Rhodobacterales bacterium
CCGATGGCATCAAACGCGGCCTTGCTGGCCCAGATCACATCCGTGCGGTGCACGTTGGTCGGCACCGAAACATAATGTCCGTCCACCTTGGTAAAATCCTTGACCGCCTGTGGCAGTGCGGCATCCCAGCCTTCGGCGGCGGCAAGTGCATCAACGTTGCCCAGCAGCCCTTCATTCGCCCAGTCCAGAATGTTCTGGCCAAGCATCAGCATTGCCGCTGGTGGATTGCCGCTGGCAATGCGCGCCTGAAGGGCGGTTTTGGCTGCATCACCGCCGCCACCGGCGATGGGCGCATCCACCCAGGCCACGCCGCCTGCCACCACCTTGTCGCGCACGGCTGACAGGGCCGCAGCCTCACCGCCGCTGGTCCAGAAATGCATCACCTCGACCGAGGGTTCGGCCAGAACCGGCGCTGCGGCCAGTCCGATCATAATGGCAGTGGTCATGGACAAATGTCGCATGGTCTGATTTTCCTTTTGCTGTTCGCCCTTGGTCTTTTCAAGCGGGCAGGGGGTTGAACGAAAGACTGCCGGGCGGCCTCACCCGTCCGGCAGTCGGCTTATCCTTTGACCGACCCCGCCATCAGGCCGCGCACAAAATAGCGGCCAGCGACGATGTAGACAAAAAGGGTCGGCAGTGCGGCAAGGATCGCGCCGGCAAAGTGCACGTTGTATTCCTTTACGCCGGTCGACGATTGCACCAGATTATTCAGCGCAACCGTCATCGGCTGACTTTGCCCGCCAAACGATGCGCCAAACAGGAAGTCGTTCCAGATATTGGTGAACTGCCAGATGATCGACACCACAGCAATCGGGCCGGACACCGGCAGCATGATGCGCCAGAAGATGCGAAAGAACCCCGCTCCGTCAATCATCGCCGCCCGCACCAGCTCGGTCGGAAAGGCGGCATAATAATTGCGGAAATACAGCGTGGTAAAACCGATGCCATACACCACATGCACCAGCACAAGGCCCGGCACCGATCCGGCAAGGCCAAGTTTGCCCAGCACCATCGCCATCGGGATCAGCACGATCTGAAACGGGATAAAACAGGAAAACAGCATCAACCCGAACAGGATCGTATCGCCGCGAAAGCGCCATTTCGTCAGCACATAGCCATTCAGCGCACCGATCACCGTTGAGATGGCCACCGCGGGCACCACCATCAGGATTGAATTCAGGAAATAGGGTTTCAGCCCCGTAGGCTCGACCCCGATCTGCGCGGTGGACCATGCCGACAACCACGGCGCAATCGTCCAGTCCCGTGGCAGCGCCATCATATTGCCGCCGGTGATTTCGGACAAGGGTTTCAGGCTGTTGACCAGCATCACAAAGAACGGCAGCAGATAAAACAGCGCGAAAAGCAAAAGGATGCCGTAAATGAACACGCGTGTGACGGCACTGGTGCGCACTGCCGTATCCTGGGTTGCCACCGACATCACGTCTTCTCCTTCAGTTCGGCATACAGATACGGGGTCATGATGGCCGCAATCGTCATCAGCATGATCACCGCACTGGCAGCGCCGATCCCCATCGAATTGCGGGTGAACGTGTAGGAATACATGAAGGTGGCAGGCAGTTCGGTGGCCCGCCCCGGCCCCCCGCCCGTCAGCGCGATGACAAGGTCATAGGATTTCACCGCAAGATGGCTCAGGATCACGAAGGCCGAAAGGAACGCAGGCCGCAGCATCGGGATCACGATCCGCCGGTACAGGTTCCAGTTCGACGCGCCGTCAATCTGCGCGGCCTTCAGGATTTCATTGTCGATTCCGCGCAGGCCCGCCAGAAACATCGCCATCACAAAACCCGATGTCTGCCACACGGCGGCAATGACGATGGTATAAATCGCCATGTCGCGGTCCTTGATCCAGTTGAATTGAAAACTGTCCCAGCCCCACAGATGCATGGTGTTTTCCAGGCCGATACCGGGGTCCAGAAACCATTTCCACGCTGTGCCCGTCACAATGAACGACAGTGCCATCGGGTACAGATAGATCGGGCGCAGTATGCCTTCACCGCGGATTTTCTGATCCAGCAGAATGGCCAGTGTCAGCCCGATGGCTGTGCAGATCACAATGTAAAGTGATGCGAAAATCGCCAGATTGATCACTGCCGTGGTCCAGGCGGACAGGGCGAATAGTTTGGAATAATTTTGCAGCCCGACCCAATCATAGGATGGCAGCATCTTGCTGTCGGTGAACGACAGATAAACGGTGTAAATGATAAAACCGTAGACAAACACCAGCATCGCCGCCAGCGACGGCGACAGCACCAGCTTTGGAATCCAGTCCTGCAGGCGCGTGCGGAAATCAATGTCTGGAATGGTTGTCATGGCCGCGTATCCCTTCCCCCTGAAGTGATGAAGGCGGCATCACCGCCTTCACCTGTTGTGCTGGTTATTGCGCCGCCTCGACAGCGGTCACCAGTGCTGCGGCAGCCGCTGCAGCATCGTATTCGCCGTTGAAATGCGCTGTGACCACGTCGTAAATCGCGTTTTTCACGGCGGCGCGGTTGGCATGACCATGCGCCATTGACCCGATCAGCGTGCCTGCCTCGGCCGCGGCGGCAAGTTCAGCCATGCCCTTTTTGCCGCAATCATCAAACGCATCATTGGGCACGTCCGTGCGCGCAGGCACCGACCCTTTCACCACGTTGAACGCCGATTGAAACACTGGTGACATGATTGAACGCGCCATTTCACCCTGTGATGCAATCGCCCCGGCCTCGGTCACGCCAAACATGGCAAACTGGTCAGAGTTGAAGGTAACGCTGCCCGCCGTGCCCGGTGTGCGGAAACACAGGAAATCCACGCCCGGCACCTTGCCTGCATTGATGAATTCGCCCTTGGCCCAATCGCCCATGATCTGGAAACCAGCCTCACCGTTGATCACCATGGCGCTTGCAAGGTTCCAGTCGCGGCCCGAGAAATTGTCATCGACAAAGCCGCGCAAGGTGGCCATGCGGTTGAACGCCTCAACCATCTGTTCGCCGCCAAGTGCTGCGGGATCAAGATCAATGAACGCCGCCTTGTAGAAATCCGGCCCGCCCACAGACAATGCGATGCCATCAAACATCGTGGCCTCTTGCCAGGCCTGCCCACCATGCGCGAGGGCGGTGCGGCCTGAATCCTTGACCTTTTGCAAGGCCGCGACGAATTCATCCCATGTGGTGGGTTCGGCAATGCCCAACTCGTCCATCACCGCCTTGTTGGCCCAGACCCAATTGGTGGAATGCACGTTGACCGGGGCCGCAACCCAATGACCGTCGTATTTTGAAAACGCCTGCAGGGCGGCGGGCACAACCGCATCCCAGCCTTCTTCGGCGGCAACCGCATCCAGATTGGCCAGTGCCTTTTCGGCAGCCCAATCCTGAATATCAAAGCCCAGCATCTGCACGGCTGTCGGCGGATCGCCTGCCGTGACGCGTGCGCGCACGGCTGTCATCGCGGCTTCACCACCGCCGCCGGCAACCGGCATGTCAGCCCAGCCAATGGACTTTGTCGCCAAGTCTTCCTTCAGCACGCCAAGCGCTGCGGCCTCGCCGCCACTGGTCCACCAGTGCAGCACCTCCACATCTTCGGCTACGGCCATCGTCGTTGACGCCATCAGCGCCACAAAAGCAGTCATCTTGAAACCACGCATCGGTTTTCCTCCCATGAAAAGCGTTGGTCGTTGTCGTCGTCATTGCCACAGCCGTCAGGCCGGGTCGTCGTTCACCCAAGGTTTGCGGCTGCGCCCGATGCGCATCACCACTGATTTCACCTCGAGGAATTCTTCAAAGCCGTAGCGCCCGATTTCGCGCCCCTGGCCGGATTGTTTCATGCCCCCGAACGCAAGTTCCGGGAACCCGTCCATCCATGTGTTGGTCCAGACCGTGCCCGCCTGCGCCCGGCGCGCAAATTCAAGGCAGGTATGGATATTTTCGCTCCACACGCCTGCTGACAGGCCATAGGCCGCGTCATTTGTCAGCGATATGGCCTGTTCCAGCGTGCGGAACGTCATCACCACCAGAACCGGGCCAAACACCTCTTCACGGGCTATCGCCATGTCGGGCGTCACCCCGCGGATCACAGTTGGCTGATAGAATTGCGGCCCCAGCCCCGGCACGGTCAGCGCCGCCCCGCCTATGCATACCGTTGCACCCGCAGCGATTGCACCCTGCACATAGCCATCAATCTTGGCCTGATGATCTGGCGTGACAATCGCACCGACCTGCGTGTCGGGGTGCAGGGGGTTACCAAAGGCGACACGGCGCGACAGCGCCACCACGCGCGCCACAAATGCATCGGCAATATCTTCGTGCACCAGAATGCGGCTGGATGAATTACAGCACTGGCCCACGTTGAAATAGATGCCAAAGGCCACCGCATCTGCCGCACTGTCCAGATCGGCATCGGCAAAGATGACCTGCGGGTTCTTGCCCCCCAGTTCCAGCGCTACCTTTTTCAGCGTGTCGCCCGCCGCTTTGGTGATGTGCTTTCCAACCGCCGTCGACCCGGTAAACGTGACCATATCCACATCCCGGTGGCTGGTCAGCACAGCGCCCACCGGGTCACCGTAACCCAGCACGATGTTGCATACCCCGGCAGGCAGGCCCGCCTCGCGCAGCATGTCGCCCAGCATGGCGGTGGTTGACGGTGTCATTTCCGATGGTTTGACAACGCAGGTGCAACCCGCCGCAAGCGCAAAGGGCAGCTTCTGGCTCACAATCCAGAACGGAAAATTCCACGGCGTGATGATGGACACCACGCCAATCGGCTCTTTCAGCACCACGCCCAGAATATCTGCGCCCAGCGTATTGTGGCTGTCACCGTGTACACTGCGTGCAAGCGATGCCGCATAGCGCCACAGGTCTGCTGCGCCCCCACATTCGCCGCGCGCCTGACTGATCGGTTTGCCCGATTCCAGCGTTTCCATCAGCGCCAGCTTTTCGGCGTCTCGTTCAATCAGATCGGCCACGCGGTGCAGCACCGCCGCCCTGTCCTTGCCAGACAGGCGGCTCCAGCGGCCATCGTCAAAGGCCGCGCGGGCAGCCGCAATCGCGGCCTCTGCCTCAACCGCCGACCCAAAGGCAGCCCGGCTGACCACCACGCCATGCGACGGCGAAATGCGGTCGGATGTGCGGCCATCGGCGCTGCCTGCGGCAACGCCATTGATGAAATGGCGCGCGTGATACGCAGTGTCGGGCAGCGCTACGGTCTGATCCGAAATGATGTGCAGGTCTTTCATCGCTACTTTCCCGAAAAATCTGGTTTGCGCTTTTCGCGGAATGCGGCAACGCCTTCATCCCGGTCTGGCGATGCCGCGATGGCTGCACTGCCCAATGCCTCGACCATGGCCGCACGATCTTCGCCGATGGCGGCGTGGATCATGGATTTTGAAATCTCGACCGCACGCGGTGACAGAGTGACAGCGCGGTCCAAAAGGGCCATGGCAAGGGCGCGCGGATCATCCCCCACCGCCGCCACAAACCCGCAGGCAAGTGCCCGGTCCGCCCTGATGCGATGTCCGAACAGTGCCATTTCCTTGACCATCGGTTCCGGCAGCAGCCGCAGCAGGCGCTGCGTGCCCGACCAGCCCGGCACAATCCCGACGCCAGCCTCGGGGAGTGCGAGGCTGGCGCCGGTTGCCATCACCCGCAGATCGCAGGCAGCGGCAAGCTCAAGGCCACCACCAAAGGCGTGGCCGTTCAAAACTGCAATCGTGGGCTTTCCCAGACGCGCCAGCCGATCAAAAATCCGATGGCCGCTGCGCACCCAGTGGCGGGCAAATTCAGCCGGTGTCAGTGCGCCCCAGCCATTTATATCGGCCCCTGTGCAAAAGGCGCGGTCACCTGTGGCGGTGATCATCACGGCGGCCACGGACATGTCGTGATCAATCAGTTCAAGATGGGCGGCAAACGCGGCCAGCATGTCTACCGTCAGGGCATTCATCTTGGCGGGGTTATCAAGGCACAGCTCGGCCACAGCGCCATGTCGGATCAGGTGAACTGCGCTCATGTGCCCCACCCCATCGGCGCGTCGGCCAACAGTGACAGCGGCAGCGTGATCGCATCATCCGCCACACGCACCCGGCCCTGACTGGCCGCAACAATATCGCGTGCCGGATCAATGCCGGGCATCACTTCGGTTGCCACCAACCCGCCATGGCCCATGCGCATTACGCAGCGTTCGGTGATATACAGCACATCCTGGCCCAAAGCGCGGGCGCGATTTCCAGAAAACGTAACATGTTCAACGGCCTGCACCATTTTGGTGAACTTGCCGGGGCGCACGACAGTCATACCCTTGTCCGTCAGTGCAATTTCGGCGCCCGCCTCAAACCAGCCCGAAAACACAATTTTGCGCGCACCTGACGTGATGTCGACAAACCCGCCGCAACCCGCCGTCAGATAGGGCTTCTTGCCCAGCTTGGACACATTCACATTCCCCTCAACATCCACTTCCATGAAGGACAGGAACGATACGTCAAACCCGCCGCCCTGAAAGTAGATGAACTGCTGGGGTGACGGCACATACGCATCGGCATTTGACGCACAGCCAAAGGCAAAGCCCGACAGCGGCATACCACCCACAGCGCCCTGTTCAATGGCCCATGTCACCGCCTCGGGGTGGCCTTCCTCCAGCAGGATACGCGGCACCATGGCGCTGATGCCAAAGCCCAGATTGGCCGTCATGCCGGGGCGCAGTTCCATGGCCGCGCGGCGCGCGATAATCTTTTCCACGCCATGTTCCGCAAGCCTGAAACTGGCCCAGGGCCGCATGACCTGCCCGGAAATCGCTGGGTCGTAATGCGTTTCGCAGGTTTGCTTCTGGTCAGGGTCCACCACGATGACATCAACCAGATGGCCCGGCACACGCACATCATGCGGCCGCAGACTGCCGCGTTTGGTCACGCGGGACACCTGTGCAATCACCAGCCCGCCGTGGTTGCGCACGCAGATTGCCTGTTCCAGCCCACCCAGATAGGCGCCTTCGTGTTCGTAGGTCAGGTTGCCATGTTCATCTGCTGTGGTCGCCCGCAGAATGGCCACGGTTGGCACGATGTTGGGGAAATGCAGCCAGGTGTCGCCATCAAAGTCCACCCGTTTGACAATCGCGGTCCGGGCCGCCGTTTCATTCATGGCGCAGCCTTGACGCACGGGGTCAGCAAATGTGTCCATCCCGACCTTGGTCAGCACGCCGGGCCGCCGGGCCGCCGTTTCGCGCGTCATGTCAAACAGGATGCCCGAGGGCACGTTGTAGGCCGCCACACGTTCTTCGACGATCATCTTCCAGATTTCGGGCATCGGCATGGTGGATGGCCCCGATGGATAAGACCCGCCCAGAATGCGCGACAGCAGCCCATCCTTGGCGATATGATCCACGCCCTTGACGCCGTACATGTCGCCCGCTGCAATCGGGTGGATCGTGGTCAGATTCCGCGGATGGCCTTCGGCATCAAACCGTTCGCCCAGCGCCTGAAGCACCAAGTCGGGGCAGCCAAGCGCTGATGATGATGACACCGTGACCACAGCCCCGTCCGCAATGCGGGCGACGGCGTTGGCAGGGGTGGTCACTTTTGAAATCATCGAAACGCTCCGCCGTCCTTGGTGGCAACCATTGCCACAACTTTCGCCCGTGGTGGCCAAAGCATGAGGTTTACCCACGTTCGGCCCACTGCGATTCTTGTAATAAGGATCGTTCCAAATACATATGGAACGTTCTATAAGGCGTCAATGTAAAATCGGGGGTCGGGGTGGCAAGTTTGGTTTGGGGGCAGGCGGGGTAGGCAAACCGATTGGTGTTTGTGAAGATTATTGCAAACGGGCAGCTTTCACCGCGTGGATCACCGCGTGATGCAGCGCAGCAAAACCCCGATCACGGGTCCGGGTTGTGCGCCAGAACGGGGATCACGTCCTTTGGTGCGCGTGCGCCGAAATGCCCGATCACAAGGCCTGCAAGCCGTTGCCCCTGCCTGACTGCGGCCCCCGGATCGTGGCCCAGCAGCCGCGCGGCCAGATAGCCCGCATTGAAGGCATCGCCTGCACCCGTCGTATCCTTGATGTCAGTCACGGCTGGTGTGGGCAGGTCATAATCAACGCCGTCCACCCGCAAGCAAACCGGCCCGGCCCCGTTCTTTACCACAATCTCACGTACCCCTGCGGCACCCATGCGGTTCAGCGTGGCCGTGGGTGAGGTATCGCTGAAATGGGTGCTTTCATCATCAAAACTGGGCAAGGCAATGTCAGTCAGCGCCAGCATCAAGCCAATGGTGCTGTGCAGTTCGGCAGGACTGGCCCACAGGCGGGGCCGGATGTTGGGGTCAAATGAAACAACCGCCCCTGCATCACGCGCAACTGCAAGGGCCGCAAACAGGGTATTGCGTGCAGCCGGGGAAAGGATGGCCAGCGTGATCCCTGACAGATGGATCAGCCCGGCACCGGCCAGACCATCAGCAAGCCGGGCCGGATCATCCGCCAAAAGCCGTGCTGCCGATGTATCCCGCCAGTAATGAAAACTGCGTTCTACCCCGTTCAGTTCAATCAGATACAGCCCCATCCGCCGCACCGGATCAACCGACACGCCTGTCACATCCAGCCCGTCAGCGCCCATTTCAGCGGCAAAGTCACAAGACAGTTGATCTTGCCCGATCCGGCTGACCATGCCCACTGGCACCACCCCGCCTACAAGGCGTGCA
>JAYUZO010000143.1:0-4625 GCA_043751715.1 Rhodobacterales bacterium
CAGCAATGCCCGGCAACCGCGCAAAGGCCGCGCGCAACCGCGCCACCCGCGCAAATTCCAGCAGATGCAGCCCATCTGCCCCCGTCACGGCCACCATTCCGCCAATCGGCGTGTAAATCCATGCCGCACACAGCGGGCCACCGGCGGCACACAGTGCAATCAGGTCAACCGGGCCATTCAGTTCTGCTGCAACGTCCATCATCCCACGAATAGGGCCATTCCCTCCGCACGTCAAAGCTGGCCCCCCGTCAACGCCGGCCCCGCGTCAAAGCCAGCTTGCGTTGCGCCCCACCCCGGTTTTGGGCCATAACCGGGGTCATGCACACCCCCCTGCCCATTGATGATGCCTTGCCCGCCCTGCGTGCCGCGATTGCTGCACGCGGCATGGCCGTGCTGCAAGCCCCGCCCGGCGCTGGCAAAACCACTCGCGTACCGCTTGATCTGCTGGCCGCCGGGCTGGTGACGGGGCGCATCATCATGCTGGAACCCCGCCGCCTTGCCGCGCGGGGTGCGGCCGAACGCATGGCCGAAACGCTGGGCGAACCGGTCGGGCACACCGTGGGCTACCGCATGCGCGGCGAGGCGCGGGTGGGTGCGGCAACCCGGATCGAGGTGGTGACCGAAGGCATCCTGACCCGGATGATCCAGTCTGATCCCGAACTGCCCGGCGTGGGCTGCGTGATCTTTGACGAATTTCACGAACGCAGCCTGCAGGCCGATTTCGGTCTTGCGCTGACGCTGGAAATTCGCGCCGCCCTGCGCCCGGACCTGCGGCTGATCGTGATGTCGGCCACGCTGGATGCAGGCCCCGTCGCCGCCCTGATCGGGGCAGACCTTGTCACCTCCGAAGGCCGCGCTTTCCCGGTTGAAACGCACTGGCTGCCCCGCCCGGTGCCTGCTGGCATGCGGCTGGAGGGGGCTGTGGCGGGCCTTGTGCGCCAAGCGGTAGATGAAACAACAGGCGGCGTGCTGGTGTTTCTGCCGGGTGAGGCTGAAATCAACCGCGTCGCCGCCGCCCTGTCTGACCTGCCCTGTGATATCCGCCCGCTGTTTGGCGCGATGCCGTTCGATGCGCAGCGCGCAGCCCTTGCGCCCAGCCTGCGCCGCAAGATTGTGCTGGCCACATCCATTGCCGAAACGTCGCTTACCATCCCCGATATCCGCGTGGTGGTGGATGCTGGCCGCGCCCGCCGCGCGCGGTTTGATCCCGCATCCGGGATGAGCCGCCTTGTCACCGAACGGGTGACACGGGCCGAGGCTGAACAGCGCCGGGGGCGTGCAGGGCGCGTGGCACCGGGCAGCTGTTACCGGCTGTGGACCAAAGGCGAAGAGGGCGCGCTGGCAGCCTTTCCGCCGCCTGAAATCATGGCCGCCGATCTGACCGGCCTTGCACTGGAACTGGCCCTGTGGGGCGCGGACGATCTGCCGTTCCTGACCCCGCCCCCCGCCCCCGCGCTGGCCGAGGCGCGCAGCCTGCTGGCAGCCCTTGGCGCGCTGGACGGTGCGCGCATCACCGCCCATGGCCGCGCCTTGGCCGCCCTGCCCCTGCATCCGCGCCTTGGACACATGCTGCAAACCGCGGGCATGGCTGCTGCACCCCTGGCGGCCCTGCTGGCCGACCGCGACCCGTTGCGCGGCTCTGCCGTGGATCTGACCCTGCGCCTTGCCGCCCTGCGTGATCCGGCACAGTTTGGCCGCGACCACAGCGCCGCCGTAAACACCGCCACGCTTGACCGTATCCGGGCCGAGGCCAAGCGTCTGTCGCGCGGCCTGCCGGTGGCACAGGGCCATTCTCCAGCCCAGATGGCAGCCCTGGCCTACCCGGACCGCGTAGGCCTGCGCCGCAAGGGCGATGCGCCCCGCTGGGTGCTGTCAGGCGGCAAAGGTGCCACCATGGCACCCACCGATCCCATGGCCAGCGCAAGGCTGATCGTGGTGACAGACACCGATGGCGATGCACGCGAGGCGACCATCCGGCAGGCCGTGCCGCTGTCAGAGGCGGACTTGCGTGCCGTGCATGGCGACCGGTTTGCCTGGCAAACCCTGTGCACATGGTCGCGCCGCGAAGGGCGCGTGCTGTCTCGCCGGCAGGAGTGTTACGGTGCTTTGGTGCTGTCAGATCAGCATTGGGATGCGCCGCCGCAGGATGTGGCCCATGCCGCCCTTGATGGTCTGCGCGAACTGGGCCTGCCCTGGACACCAACCGCTGCCCGCCTGCGCGCGCGCATCGAGCTTGCGGCAGGCGGCAGTGCGGATTGGCCGGATCTGGCCGATCACGCCTTGCTGACAGATGCAGACTGGCTGCTGCCCCATCTGACCAGTTGCCGCACCTCGGCAGACCTGCGCGCGCTTGATCTGACCGAACCCCTGCGCGCCCGGCTGACATGGGACCAATCCCAACGCCTTGAAACACTTGCCCCGGCGCATTTCGAAACCCCCCTCGGCCGCCGCGTGCCGATTGATTATGACGGGGCCGACCCCGGCATCAGCCTGCGCCTGCAGGAATTGTTCGGTGTGACCGTTCACCCCACCGTCGGCGCCGCCCGCCTGCCCCTGCGCTTGACCCTGCTGTCACCCGCGCAGGCCCCTGTGCAGGTCACCCGCGATCTGCCGGGGTTCTGGGCCAAATCCTATGCCGATGTGCGGCGCGACATGCGCGGGGCCTATCCGCGCCACCCCTGGCCAGAAGACCCGACGCTGGCCGAACCCACCATGCGCGCCAAACCGCGCGGTACCTGAAACGGGGCTGCCACCCGCGGGGGCATTGAGCCCCCTTGCGCGGCGTTGCCACCGATGACGGGAAGCGTCGCGCAGATGGACAGATCAGATGCCTGCGGCGCGGATATTTGGGCAAAGGCGAATGTGGTTTTCTCTTTGTGAAAATACTCACCTTCACACGTGCCCGGTTGGCGACAGCCAGAGGGCGCTAATATAAAATGCGGCGCATGCCGCGCAATATACGACACGCCGGTCGTGATCGCAGTGCAAGGATTGGCAACAAAAGCTGATCCTGTCTGCCCTTTCGCCTGCCGCGCCTTGCCGGTATGACGCAGGGGCAAATTGCAGGACCACCCCCCGTGACAATCGCCCCCCACATGCTGATGACATCCGCCCGCAAAGGCAGCTGGGCCGTATCCGCCCTGTTCTTTGCCAATGGCATGTCCACGGGTGCCTGGGCCCCGCAGATCCCGCTGTTGCTGCCGCGTCACCAGATCACCGAAAGCACGCTTGGCCTGCTGATCCTTTTCTTTGGCGTGGGCGCAGTTGGTGCCATGCTGGGCGCAGGGCGGCTGATTGCCACCTATGGATCGCGCAGTATTGCCCGCGCCTTTGCCTTGGCACTTGTGCCCTGTCTGCCGCTGGTCGTGCTGGCCCCCAACCTGCCCATACTCGCGCTGACGCTGGTCCTGTTTGGCGGGTTTCTGGGCACCATGGATGTGGCGATGAACGCCAATGCCGTGGCCGTTGAAGCGCGCCTTGGCCGCGCCGTCATGTCATCGTTTCATGGGTTCTGGAGCCTGGGTGGCTTTTTCGGGGCCGGGGCCATTGGCTGGCTGGTGGCGCGGACAGATGCGCTGACGGGTGCGCTGGCCGCCGCCACCATCTGCCTGACGCTGATCCTGCTGGCCACGCCGTTCATCATCGAAGATGACAATCGCAAGGCCGCCACCGACGCCACGCCGCATGATGCGCTGATCCCGCGCGATCTGGGGCTGATCCTGCTGGGCATGATTGCGCTGTTCAGCATGGTGCCCGAAGGCGCTGTCATGGATTGGGCGGCGATCTATCTGCAAAAGGAAATGGGGGCGACGCAGGCCGCATCAACGTTGGCATTCGCGTTCTTTTCCGCCGCCATGGCCACCGTGCGTTTTGCCGGGGATGCCGTGCGCAACCGCTTTGGCGCTGTGCGCACCCTGCGCGGATCGGCCGTGATTGCTGCCTTTGGTCTGGGGCTGGCGCTGATTGCGCCCACAGCCCCCCTGGCCATTGCAGGCTTTGCCTTTGCCGGGGTCGGGGTGGCCAACATGATCCCCGTCATCTTTTCGGCCGCCGGAAACTACCCCGGCCTTGCCCCTGGCACGGCCATCGCCTTTGTCACCATGCTGGGCTATTCGGGTATCCTTGTGGCCCCGTTTTCCATCGGCTACTTCGCCGAACATTTCGGCTTTCGCATCACCTTTGGCGGACTGATTGCGCTGTTGTGCATTGTGGCCGTGATGGCGCGCCGCGCCAGCCACGCCGAGCGCGCCTGATCACGCCGTGGCACCCATGTAATCGCCCTTGCCGATGACCACGCCGTTATGACGCAGGATGTTGTAGGCCGTGGTGGCGTGAAAATGAAACTGCGGCACGGAATAGCCTGACAGGTAGGCCTGCCCCTTCATCGTCATATCCTGGCCGCGCATCCTGATCGTGACATCACGGGTTTCGGCCCCGGTGTAGGCGCTGTCCGGAAAGCTGGCCATATAGGCCCGCACGCCGGCAATGCGCACCTGCAGTTCGGCAAAAGTGGTTTCGGTATCGGCAAAGGATTGCGGATCAGCCCCCGCCAGCCGTGCCGCTGCACGCGCGGCAAAATCACAGGCCAGTTGCACCTGGCGGGTCAAGGCGAACATGTCGGGGAA
>JAYUZO010000144.1:0-8602 GCA_043751715.1 Rhodobacterales bacterium
TGAAAGCCTGACGCCATGAAGTTTCTTGATCTGTCCAAAGTCTATATCCGCTCGGGCGGCGGTGGCGGCGGCTGCGTGTCGTTCCGGCGCGAAAAGTTCGTTGAATTCGGCGGGCCGGACGGCGGCGATGGCGGCAATGGCGGTTCAGTCTGGGCCGAAGCGGTGGAGGGGCTGAACACACTGATCGATTTTCGCTATCAGCAGCATTTCTTTGCCAAATCAGGCCAGCCCGGCATGGGCGCGCAGCGCACGGGCAAGACCGGGGATGATATCATTCTGAAAGTGCCGGTCGGCACCGAGATTCTGGATGAAGACGAGGAAACGGTCATCGCAGACCTTGTGACGGTGGGCCAGAAGGTACTGCTGGCACGCGGGGGCAATGGTGGCTGGGGCAATTTGCAGTTCAAATCCAGTACAAACCGCGCGCCTGCACGGGCGAATGCGGGGCAGGACGGCATTGGACGCACGATCTGGCTGCGGTTGAAGCTGATTGCCGATGCGGGGCTGGTGGGGCTGCCGAATGCGGGGAAATCCACCTTCCTTGCGGCAGTATCAAACGCGCGGCCCAAGATTGCGGATTACCCGTTCACCACGCTGGTGCCCAATCTGGGTGTGGTCGGCGTGGATGGCGCGGAATTTGTGATGGCCGATATTCCGGGGCTGATCGAAGGGGCCAGCGAAGGCCGCGGGTTGGGCATGCAGTTTCTGGCGCATGTCGAACGCTGCAAGGTGCTGCTGCATCTGGTGGATGGCACATCGAGCACGATCACCAAGGATTACCGCACGATCGTGACGGAACTTGAGGCTTATGCCGAAGCGCTGGGTGACAAGCCGCGCATCACGGCCTTGAACAAGGTTGATGCGCTGGACAAGGCCACGATCACCACGCGGCGCAAGGCGCTGGAAAAAGCATCAGGCGGCCCGGTGCATGTGATTTCGGGCGTGTCGGGGCAGGGCCTGCAAGATGTGCTGCGGGTGCTGATGGCAGAAATCAAATATCAGGCGCCTGTGGTGGCGGAGGGGCCATGGCAGCCCTGACAGCAATCACGGCCCCTGATATCCGCGAGGCCAAACGGGTTGTGGTGAAAATCGGATCAGCCCTGCTGGTGGGGCCAAAGGGGCTGAAACGCGACTGGCTGGTGGCACTGGCGCAGGATGTGGCCGAGGCGCGGGCGCGCGGCAGCGATGTGGTGCTGGTGTCGTCCGGGTCTATCGCGCTCGGGCGGCGCGTGCTGGGCCTGCCTGCGGGCGTGCTGGCGTTGGAACAATCACAGGCGGCGGCGGCGGTGGGGCAGATTTTGCTGGCGCAAGCCTATGCCGAGGTGTTGGGGCCGCACGGCATTACCACAGCGCAGGTGCTGGTGACGCTGGAGGATACGACGGACCGGCGGCGCTATCTGAATAGCCGCGCGACGATGGAAACGCTGCTGGGGTTGGGCGTGGTGCCGATCGTGAATGAGAATGACACGGTGGCCACCGATGAGATCCGTTTTGGCGATAATGACCGGCTGGCCGCGCAAATTGCGGTCACGGCGGGGGCGGATCAGTTGATCCTGCTATCGGATGTTGATGGGTTCTATTCGGCCAATCCGAAAGAGGATGCAAGCGCGCAGCGGTTTGATCTGGTGCAGGCGATCACGCCGCAGATTGAGGCGATGGCGGGCGATGCGATTTCCGGCCTGTCCAAGGGCGGGATGAAAACCAAGGTGATGGCGGCGAAAACGGCGGTGGCGGGCGGCTGTGCGATGGCGATCATGGAGGGGTCTGTGCTGCGGCCGCTGACGGCGCTGGCAAACGGGGCGGCGCGGACGTGGTTCGTGGCGCAAAGTGACCCGCAGGCGGCGCGCAAACGCTGGATCAACGCGATGAAGACGCGGGGTGAATTGCGGCTGGATGCGGGGGCGGTGACGGCGCTGACAGCGGGCAAATCGCTGCTGCCTGCGGGGGTCACAGCAGTGACGGGGGCGTTCGGGCGGGGCGATCCGGTGGCGATTGTGGGGCCGGACGGCGTGGTGCTGGGCAAGGGGCTGGTGCGGTATACGGGTGATGAAGCCAAGCTGATTGCCGGGCACAAGACCGGTGAGATTGCGGCGATCCTTGGTTATGCGGGCCGGTCGGTGCTGGTGCACCGCGATGATATGGTGGTGTGAAGCCATCTAAAAATTTTCGTCGAAAATTTTTAGATGGGTGCAGGCGTGGTTGCAATCTGAAAGGCGTGAGGGATGGACGGATCGTCAGCGGATATGATGACGGCGATGGGGCAGGCGGCGCGGGCGGCGGCGGCGGAATTGTCTTATGCGAGTGCCGAGCGCAAGCATGCGGCGCTGATCGGTGCTGCCGAAGCGGTGTGGACCGCGCGGCAGGCGATTTTGGATGAAAATACGCTTGATCTGGCCTACGGGCAGGACAAGGGCCTGTCGCCTGCGATGATGGACAGGTTGCGTCTGGACGAAGGGCGCATCCGGGGCATTGTGGACGGGCTGCGCACGGTGGCCGAACAGCCCGATCCGGTGGGCCGCGTGCTGGCGGAATGGGACCGCCCGAATGGGTTGCATTTTCAGCGCGTGGCCACGCCTTTGGGTGTGGTGGGGGTGATCTACGAATCCCGGCCCAATGTGACCGCCGATGCGGGGGCCTTGTGCCTGAAGGCGGGCAATGCGGTAATTCTGCGGGGGGGATCGGAAAGCTTTCATGCCTCAACCGCCATTCACGCCTGCATGGAGCAGGGCCTGACGCAGGCGGGCCTGCCCGCGGCGGCGATCCAGCTGGTGCCAACGCGTGATCGGGCGATGGTGTCGGCCATGCTGGGGGCGGTGGCGTATATTGATGTGATCGTGCCGCGCGGGGGCAAGGGGCTTGTGGGGCTGGTGCAGCGTGAGGCGCGGGTGCCGGTGTTTGCGCATCTGGAGGGGATTTGCCACGTTTACGCTGACCGCGACGCTGACCTTGAAAAGGCGCGCCGCGTGGTGCTGAATGCGAAAACCCGGCGCACCGGGGTATGTGGATCAGCCGAATGCCTGCTGATCGACTGGCCGTTTTATACCAAACACGGTGCTGTGCTGATCGAGGACCTTTTGCGCGCGGGCGTGGAAGTGCGCACCGAAGGGGAGCTTCTCAAGGTGCCGGGCACGGTGCAGGCCGCCCCGGATGATTTCGGGCGCGAATTTCTGGACATGATCATCGCGGTCAAGCTGGTGGATGGCGTGGACGAGGCAATCGCCCATATCCGCCGTTATGGCAGCAACCACACCGAAAGCATTCTGACCGAAAATGATGCCACCGCCGCGCGGTTTTTCCAGCGGCTGGACAGTGCCATTCTGATGCGCAACGCCAGTACGCAGTTTGCGGATGGCGGCGAATTCGGCATGGGGGCCGAGATCGGCATTGCCACCGGCAAGATGCACGCGCGCGGGCCGGTGGGGGCCGAACAACTGACCAGTTTCAAATATCTTGTCACCGGTGATGGCACGATCCGGCCCTGATGATTTGCGGGCATGCGTCCTGCAACCCCCCCCACCCCCAGCCCCTCCCCACAGGGGGGGGGAGGGGAGGTGCCGGTTGGCATTTTAGCAGGTCATCCGGATCACCTGATCGGCGATGGTCAGGGTCAGCGTCCGGCCCTGCCGTGCCAGTTCATCCGGAACCAGTGCAAAATGCACCTGCGCCGGGCCGATTGTGGTGGCGGCCGCCGGGTTTGACAGCACCTCCCACAGGTCGTGATCGACCTTCAGCTTGGTTGCCTCTGCCTCCAGCAGCCAGCGGTTTTCCTCGGTGACAATGCGCACCCGCCCACCATATGGCATCGCACTTTCCGCGCACATCAGCAGCAAAAGCGCCAGCCGCGCACCATCACGCGGCAGATCACTGCCCGATGTCCAGCCCACCTGCAACCGTCCGCCGCGTGTGGTTCCGGTCAGAATATCCTGCACCTCGGACCGCCCGATGCGCTGGCCACTGCTGGCCGCACCAAACGCCAGCCGAAAGAACCGGATGCGCGCATTGGCATTGGCCACGCTTTCGGCAATCAGCGCCACTTCGGGGCTGTGCTGGGTGCGGTCCATCATCAAAAGTTCGACCCCATTGCTGATTGCGCCAATCGGGCTGATAAGGTCATGGCAAATGCGTGACCCGATCAGGGCGGTCAGATCATGGCGATCAATCATCGGGGTTCCTTTTGGGCGGAGATATGAATGCAGCGTTGGAGCCGGGCATGCTGGTGCGCCACCCCGGTGCCGCCGACTGGGGCCTTGGGCAGGTGCAATCGAAAATCGGTGACCGGATCACGGTGAATTTTGAACATCAGGGCAAAGTTGTGATTGATGGGCGCCACATCGCATTGATCCCGGTGTTCGGACAGTGACGAAAGTTTGCCCAAGGCCAAAAGAATTGCAACCAAGAATTGTATTTCAGCCGCCGATTTCCCCATGGGCTGTGCAGACTTGCAAAATCTTGTGCCGCCCACTACGTCGCGCCACAGGGATAGCAGGTGAATGATGCGCGCAGATGAACCCGGCTATCGCTTGCGCCTTGCCGTGGGTCCGGCAGACCTGATCGGGGCACAGCGCCTGCGCTACCGGGTGTTTGTGACGGAAATGGGCGGCGACGGGCCCTTGGTCGACCATACAGCGCAGCTGGAGCGGGATGAGTTTGATGCGGCGTTTGACCATTTGCTGCTGATTGATCCGCGCATTGACCCGGCCACGGGCGACCATGTGGTGGGGGCCTACCGCCTGCTGCCGGGTGACAGGGTGGGCGCGGGGCAGTTCTATTCCGAAAGCGAATTTGATCTGGGCGTGTTGCGAACGGGCGGGCGGCGCGTGTTGGAACTGGGGCGGTCTTGCGTGCATCCGGACCACCGGGGTGGCACGGCGATGTTTCATTTGTGGAACGGCCTTGCGGATTATGTGCTGGACCGCGGGATTGAGGTGCTGTTTGGCGTGGCAAGTTTCCACGGCACCGATGCAGCACCCTATGCGCAGGCGCTGTCATGGCTGCACCACCACCACATGGCACCACCCGGTCTGCGGGTGACAGCGCGCATGGCACAGCGGCATGCGATGGATCTGGTGGCACCTGAACGGCTGGACAGGGCGGCGGCCATGGCGGCGACACCGGCGCTGATCAAGGCCTATCTGCGCCTTGGTGGCTTTGTGGGGGATGGGGCCTGGATCGACCATGCGTTCAACACCACGGATGTTTGTCTGGTGATGGACACAGCCCGGATGAGCGAGCGTCACCGCGCGTTCTATCTGCGCAAACAGGGGCGCGGGGCATGACTGGTTGGCAGGATGTGCCAATGGCGCACAGGGCGTTTACCGTGGCCGACTGGTGGCGCGTGGTGTGGCGCGGGCTGGTGCTGGGCCTTGTCACCTATGGCTGCCTGCTGGTGTTTTTACTGGTGCGGGCGGTGGAATGGCCGCTGTGCGGACAGGCGCGGCCGGTGACGCCGCATATCACCCAGTTTGTCTGCCGGTTTGCCTTTGTGATCCTTCGATTGCCGCTGCTCGTGCGCGGCCAGCCGATGCAGGGCGTGGGGGCGATTGTGGCCAATCATTCATCATGGCTGGATATCTTTGCGCTGAACGCCGCTGACCGGGTGTATTTCGTCGCGAAATCCGAGGTGGCTGGCTGGCCGGGCATCGGCATACTGGCGCGTGCCACCGGGACGCTGTTCATCCGCCGCAAGACGACCGAGGCGAAGCGCCATCAGGAACAGTTTGAAAACCGCCTGCTGGCGGGGCACAGGCTGCTGTTCTTTCCCGAAGGCACCAGCACTGATGCAATTCGCGTTCTTCCTTTCAAATCAACGCTTTTTGCGGCGTTCCTGACGGATCACTTGAAGAATGACCTCTCCATTCAGCCGGTCACCGTGATCTATCATGCGCCGGGTGGGCATGATGCGCGCCATTACGGATGGTGGGGCGATATGGATTTTGCGCCGCATCTGCTGATCACCTTGGCCGCACGGCAACAGGGGCGGGTTGAGGTGGTGTTTCATGCCCCCCTGCGTGTGGCGGATTACCCGGATCGCAAGGCGCTTGCCGCCGCGTGTGAGGCCGCCGTGCGCAGCGGCCACCCGTTTGGCCGCTAACCCAGCGGGGCCAGCAACGCCTTCAGGGCAGTGGCGGGGTTATCCTTGCTCCAGATCTCATCACCGATGCCAAAGAAATCGGTCACCGGGCCGAATTGTGCCACAAGGTCCGCCGTCAGCGCGCCTTCGGCGATCACCGGCACCTCGATCACGTCAGACCACCACTGGAACAGATCGAAATCCACCACCGCGCCATCACCCAGCGGCGTCGCACCAAGCGGGCCAAAGGCCACATAATCGGCCCCGCCTTCCGCTGCATTCATCCCTTCATGCCGGGTAACGCCACAATAGGCCCCCACAATCGCATCGGCCCCCAGATCCTTGCGCACCTTGCGCACCGATTTGGCCCCGTCTGTCAGATGCACACCGTCCAGCCCCAGCCGTTCCACCATCAACACATGCCGGTCGATCACAATTGCCACGTCGCGCGCATGCGCTGCCACACGCAGCGCATCGGCGGTGCGGGCGATCAGGTCTTCGTCCCGGCTGGCCAGCGAAAGGCGCAGGCAGGCGATGTCAACCATATCCATCACGCGGGCCAGCTGATCCGGGAACAGGGCCAGATCCACCACGGGTGGGGTGATCAGGGTGATCTGCGGGCGGTCTTCGTTGGCCATGACGGGTCCTTTGCGGGCAAGTTGCGCTGGCTTAGCAGCGAAATCGGGGCTTGGCCATGGGGCGGGCTTGGCCTATTTGCGCCTGAGCCTGACCGGAGCCAGCATGACCGACCTGATCCCCCCCACGATGATACTGGTGCGCCCGCAAATGGGCGAAAACATCGGGGCCGCCGCCCGCGCCATGCTGAACTTCGGGCTGGACCGCATGCGCGTGGTTGGCCCGCGCGATGGCTGGCCCAATCCGCGCGCAGCGGCGATGGCCAGCGGGGCGGGGCGGGTGCTGGACAATGCGGGGCTGTTTGCCAATGTAAAGGCCGCCATTGCCGATTGCGATTATGTCTTTGCCACCACGGCGCGGGGGCGGGAACTGGTCAAACCCGTGGTCACACCGGAACGCGCGATGGAAATGGCGCGGGAAATGGCGGCACAGGGCAAGCGGGTGGGCGTTTTGTTCGGCCCTGAACGCGCGGGGCTGGAAAATGATGATGTGGTGCTGGCCAATGCGATTGTGACGGTGCCGGTGAACCCGGATTTTCCATCGCTCAATCTGGGGCAATGCGTGCTGCTGATGGGCTATGAATGGCGCAGGCAGACAGTCGTGGTGCCACCCGAGGTGATGGGCCTTGCCCGTACCGATTTTGCCAACCGGCTGGAGGTAGAGCGGCTGGCGGATCACTATGAAGAACGCCTTGGCGACGCGAGTTTCTTTTACCCCGCCGACAAGGCGCCGATGATGAAGGCGAACCTGCGCAACATGTGGGGGCGGCTGAACCTGACGCGGGCCGAGGTGCAGACCTTTCACGGCATGCTGCGCCAGATTGCCTTTGCGCTGAAGAAACAGGGGTAAGGCGGCGCGTTTCCTACGGTGTCAGCAGTTTGCGGAACAGTGTTTCAAGGTGCACCTGGGCGGCTGGAAACGGATCAGCACCTTCGGCCCCCAGCACGGCACGCACCTGAAAATCAAAATCGGCATAGTGCTGCGTCAGCGCCCAGATCGAAAAGATCAGATGCACCGGGTGCAGGCGCGCGATACGGCCCTGATCCATCCATGTGGTCAGGATCACCGCCTTTTCCGCCACCAAAGCGGTAAGATCACCGGTGATGGCGGCCTGCATGCGGGGCGCGCCTTGAATGATTTCATTGGCAAACAGCCGGCTTTCGCGCGGGTAATCGCGGGCAAGGTCCAGCTTGCGGCGCACGTAACCCAGCAGTTCTGCCACCGGGTCACCATCCGGGTTCATGTGGCGCAAAGGGTCAAGCCAGGTGTCCAGCAGGCCGGTCAGCAGGCGGGCATAAATCGCGTCCTTTGAGGCGAAGTAATACAGCAGGTTCGGTTTGGACAGACCCGCCACATCGGCAATCTGGTCCAGCGTGGCACCGCGAAAGCCGTGGGCGGAAAACACATCCAACGCGGCCTGCAGGATGGTTTCCTGATTAAGCGCCTGAATGCGGGTACGCGGTCTGGTCATGCGTGCGTGGCCCGGATTGCAAGGATGGCCTGCATGACCAGTGCATGGTCATCGGCCTGCGGCAGGCCGGATACAGTAATGACAGCGGCCAGACAGCCGCCCGCAAACACCGGCACGGCACCGCCATTATCTGCATGGTCGGCACTGGAAATGCCATGTCGATCAAGGGTTTCACCCTTTTCGCGGTTGCGGGTGCCGACAAGGAAAGACGGTTCGGCAAACAGCAGGGCGGTGTTTGATTTGCGCCGCGCCCACAGATCATTCAACGGGGCCGATCCGGGCAGGGCTGCATGAAACAGCGTGCGGTTGGCAGTGCGGATGTTGATCACAATGGGGTGGCCTGCATCCTGCGCCATCTGCACCAAAAGGCTGCCCAACTGCCATGCCTGTGCCTCGTCAAAGGCCGGCAGGTGGCAATCTGCGAT
>JAYUZO010000145.1:0-34064 GCA_043751715.1 Rhodobacterales bacterium
CGTCTGGTGCTGGAGCTTGACGGCGAGATTGTCGAGCGCTGCGATCCCCATATCGGCCTGCTGCACCGTGGCACCGAAAAGCTGATGGAATCGCGCACCTATCTGCAGAACCTGCCGTATTTCGACCGGCTCGATTATGTCGCGCCGATGAATCAGGAACATGCCTGGTGTCTGGCGATTGAACGGCTGACAGGCACGGTGGTGCCGCGCCGCGCCAGCCTGATCCGCGTGCTGTTCTGCGAAATCGGGCGTATTCTGAGCCATCTGTTGAATGTGACCACCCAAGCCATGGACGTGGGCGCACTGACTCCGCCTTTGTGGGGGTTTGAGGAACGCGAAAAGCTGATGGTGTTTTACGAACGCGCATCGGGGGCGCGGTTGCATGCGGCCTATTTCCGGCCCGGCGGCGTACATCAGGACATCACGCCGCAACTGATTGAGGATATTGATATCTGGGCCGAGGCGTTTCCGCGCCTGTTGAATGATATCGACACGCTGCTGACGGAAAACCGCATCTTCAAACAGCGGAATGCCGATATTGGCATTGTGACGGAAGATGACATCCAGAAATGGGGTTTTTCGGGTGTGATGGTGCGGGGGTCGGGCCTTGCATGGGATCTGCGGCGCAGCCAACCCTATGAATGCTATGATGAATTCGAATTCCAGATTCCGGTGGGCAAGAACGGCGATTGCTATGATCGCTACCTGTGCCGGATGGAGGAGATGCGCCAGTCGACCAGCATCATCCGGCAATGTCTGGCAAAACTGCGCGTTGAAAAGGGTGATATCCTTGCGCGCGGCAAGATCACGCCGCCGAACCGGGGTGAAATGAAGCGGTCGATGGAGGCGCTGATCCACCATTTCAAGCTGTACACCGAAGGCTTCCACGTGCCCGCAGGTGAGGTTTACGCGGCGGTTGAGGCGCCGAAGGGCGAATTCGGCGTCTACCTTGTGGCAGATGGCACAAACAAACCTTACCGCGCCAAAATCCGCGCGCCGGGGTTCCTGCATCTGCAAGCGATGGATTATATTTGCAAAGGCCACCAACTCGCTGATGTTGCAGCGATAATCGGCACGATGGATGTGGTGTTCGGGGAGATTGATCGGTGAGTTGGTGGGAGCGCTTCATTGATTGGTGGACGTTTGTAAAGGTATGGATCGCTCTACTGCTTGGGGCTACGGCGTACGAGGCCATATACTCTGTATGGGGAAATCGACGTCCAGTCGGCGACTTTTTTGAAGAGTTTGTTGCTCGTTTCCTTAATCTCGGGATGCCGATTATTATTTTTGGTGCCGCCATATATGCTGGAACAAAAGCAGCTTCAAAGGCAAACAGTGCAGTTGTTGGATGGATAGTGGGTCTTGCTGTCCTCATCGCCGTCGGTTTTTTATCCTATTTCGCCATTTCACAAGTCCCAGGTGTTAGTTGGCGGTTTGATCGTTTGCAGGAGAATCGATACTAATGCTACGCCGCCTTCACCCCATTCAACCCGCCTCTTTCGCCTTTACCCCGGCCAACCTTGCATGGGCCAAGGGGCAGATTTCCAAGTATCCTGAGGGGCGGCAGGCATCGGCCATCATTCCACTGCTCTGGCGGGCGCAGGAGCAGGAAGGGTGGCTTTCGCGGCCTGCGATTGAGCATATCGCCGATATGCTGGGGCTGGCCTATATCCGCGCGTTGGAAGTGGCGACGTTCTACTTTATGTTTCAGCTGCAACCGGTTGGTTCTGTGGCACATATTCAGGTTTGTGGCACGACGTCCTGCATGATTTGCGGGGCGGATGAGCTGGTGGCAGTGTGCAAGGAACTGGTGAACCCCAAGGCGCATGCGTTGAGCGCGGATGGCAAGTTCAGCTGGGAAGAAGTGGAATGCATGGGGGCCTGTGCCAATGCGCCGATGGCGCAGATTGGCAAGGATTACTATGAAGACTTGACGTCAGCCAAGCTGCGCGATCTGATCGGGCGGTTTTCCAAGGGCGAAGTGCCGGTGCCGGGGCCGCAGAATGGGCGCTATGCGGCGGAACCTTTGAGCGGGCTGACCAGCCTGAAGGACCATGACAGTGGGCGCACGCAGTATAACGCGAGCGTTCAGGCAGCGGTGGACCTGCGCGATACGGTGAAAAAGATTGACGGCACAGAGGTGCCCTTGCTGACGCCGTGGCTGGGCGTTGCGGCCAAGCCTGCCAAAGCGTCAAAGCCCAAACCGGCAGCAGCGCCTGCGCCCGTCGTGTCGCCTGCGGTGCCGGGCGCGCCTGTGCAGCCCAAGGGGCTGAAGGCAGCACGGGGTGGCAAGCCGGATGATTTGAAGGTCATCCTGGGCATCGGGCCAAAGCTGGAGGCGCTGTGCCACAGCCTCGGGTTCTTTCATTTTGATCAGATTGCGAACTGGACGGCTGCTGAAGTGGACTGGGTTGACGAAAACCTTGAAGGTTTCAAGGGCCGCGTGACGCGTGACAAGTGGGTAGAGCAGGCGAAAGATCTGGCTGCCAAAACATAAGGGACAATGAACAAGGCCCCTGCACGAGGGCCATCAGGGAGAGTGAGATACGCCAATGAACCATGCAGAAATGAAGAACGGACCGCATTTTGAAATGTGGGTGATCGGAATTGCGGCGGGCCTTGTGGCCGGGGTTGTGATGTATGTTGTGGGGCAGTACGGCTTTATGGCGGCGGCTTTTGTCGGCGCTTTGGTGGCATTGGTGGTGACGATGGTGTTTGGCATGCCACAGGCGCGGGTCGCACCCTTGGCTGTTGATGACGAAGTTGACGGTGAGGCTGTCGTTCAGGCGCATGCAGCACCCGTGATGGCAGAGATGGCGGCCCCGGCGGCATTTGTGGCGATGCCCGCAGCCGACCCGAAACCTGCAAAAGCCCCGCGCGCGGTAAAGCCTGCGGTGGCAAAGGCCCCGGAAACGGCCAAACCGGCAGCGGCAAAACCGGCTGCAGCGCCGAAGGCGAAAAAGGCAGCAGGCCCGGCGCGTCTGACAGCGCCGCGCAAAGGTAAGGCTGACGATCTGAAGGACATCGAAGGCATTGGTCCTGCGATGGAAAAGCTGGTGAACGGCATGGGGTTTTACCACTTTGACCAGATTGCTGGCTGGTCGGATGCGGATGTGGCGCTGGTTGACAGCGAAATGAAGACGTTCAAGGGCCGCATTGCGCGCGACAAATGGGTGGCGCAGGCGAAGATCATCGTGGCCGAGGGGCTGGATGCGTTTCGCGAGCGGGCCAAGACGAACAACTACTAAGGGATGCAGATGAACAGACCCACCCCGGATGACATGGCAACAGCGCGGCAGGCAAGGCTTGTGGCGATTGTGTTTGTTGTCACGATTCTGGGGTGGTTTCTGGCGCAGCTGATCGGGGCGCAGATGGGGTGGCCGGCGCGTTTTGCGTTCCTGTTCGACCTTGCTGCGCTGGCGGCGTTCATCTGGGGTCTGATCGTGACATATCAAATCTGGCGGAAACGCCGGGCAGAAAGGACGCGCTGATGCTGAAGGATCAGGACCGCATTTTCACCAACCTGTACGGGATGCATGACCGCACCTTGAAGGGCGCGCAAAAACGCGGGCATTGGGATGGCACGGCGGGGATTGTGGCGCTTGGGCGCGACAAGATCATTGAGATCATGAAGGCGTCGGGTCTGCGCGGGCGTGGTGGGGCGGGCTTTCCGACCGGGCTGAAGTGGTCATTCATGCCCAAGCAATCGGACGGGCGGCCATCTTATTTGGTGGTGAACGCGGACGAGTCGGAGCCGGGCACCTGTAAAGACCGCGAAATCATGCGCCATGATCCGCATACGCTGATCGAAGGCTGCCTGATTGCGGCCTTCGCGATGAATGCGAACGCCTGTTATATCTATATCCGGGGTGAATATATCCGCGAACGTGAGGCGCTGCAAACGGCGCTGGATGAATGCTATGAGGCGGGACTGCTGGGCAAGAACGCGGCGAAATCAGGCTGGGATTTTGATTGCTATCTGCACCACGGGGCGGGCGCTTATATCTGCGGTGAGGAAACGGCGCTGCTGGAAAGCCTTGAGGGCAAAAAGGGCATGCCACGGATGAAGCCGCCGTTCCCGGCAGGCGCGGGCCTGTACGGTTGCCCGACGACGGTGAACAACGTGGAATCGATTGCGGTGGTGCCTACGATTTTGCGGCGGGGGGCGGAGTGGTTTGCAGGCTTTGGGCGGCCGAACAATACGGGGACCAAGCTGTTTGGCATTTCGGGCCATGTGAATAACCCCTGTGTGGTCGAGGAAGAAATGTCGATCACGCTGAAAGAACTGCTGGACCGGCATTGCGGCGGCGTGCGGGGGGGCTGGAAGAACATTAAGGCGGTTATTCCGGGCGGGTCTTCGGTGCCGATGCTGAACGCGGCGCAATGCGATGAGGCGATCATGGATTTCGACTGGCTGCGCGAACAGCGGTCGGGGCTGGGCACGGCGGCGGTGATCGTGATGGATCAGTCAACCGATGTGATCAAAGCGATCTGGCGGTTGTCGAAATTCTACAAGCACGAAAGCTGCGGGCAATGCACGCCCTGCCGTGAAGGCACGGGCTGGATGATGCGGGTGATGGACAGGCTGGTGCGCGGTGATGCAGAAGTTGAAGAAATCGACATGCTGCTGAGCGTGACAAAGCAGATTGAAGGCCACACCATTTGTGCGCTTGGTGATGCGGCGGCATGGCCAATTCAAGGGTTGGTACGGCATTTCCGGGATGAGATCGAGGACCGGATCAAGGCGAAACGCACGGGGCGCGTGACGGCAGTGGCGGCGGAATGAAACGCTGTGCGGCCATGGTTGCTGTGGTGCTGACGGGCTGCGTCACAACGGAGGCGCCCGTTTCCCGCGCGGTGACGATTGATGGCGCGCGCATGTTGGTCAGCCAGCAGGCCGAGACCGATCTTTACGGTTTGATGGCAGATGCGGACGGCAATTATACCGCTGGCGTTGTAGGTGCGGGGCGGGCGGTTGTGGTTTCGGGTGCGGCGGATCAGGCGGTGGCGATCCGCGCGATGGGCGAATTCTGCAGCATTGCGGTTGATCCGGCGGATTGGGATGCAGATTACGTGCACCAGTTTGACGGCACCGATGATTATCAATTCTCGGGGCTGTGCGGATGACGCGGGTCGGGCTGACGCTATGTATGGCGGGGCTGTCGGCCTGCGTGGCGCAGCCTGCACGCGTGGCAGAGCGTGGGGTGGCGGCAGAGGCTTTGCCGGTATCGGTGGACGGGCGGGCGTTTTTGGCCAGCATCGTGCCGGGGGCGGCAGGTGTGACGCTGACGCGTGCGGGCGCGGTGCCGGTGGCCGGGGCTTCGGTGCGGATCATGGGGCGTGACCTGCGCCGCGATGAAGGGGTCATAGCGAAAAAGGCGGCGCTTGCAGCCTGCACGGGGCAGGGCGGAGTGTTTCAGCCGCAGGCGATCGGGCGGTATCCGGCGGCAGGTGCTTGGGTGTTTGATGGGGCCTGCGCATGAGGCCGCTTGTGGATAACAGCGCATTTTCAGGGTCTTGTCATGGCCTAGCAGGCGCTGCGCGGCCATTCTCTGTTGTGTCAGCCATAGGGCTGGAAACAAAAGACGGAGCGATCTGATGCAAGGCATGAAGTGGGCAGAGTTAAACGTGGGGCGGTCTGTGGTACCGGCCACAGAACTGATTGTGGCAACGCGCTCATGGCAAAGCCATGGCTGCACCCAGGTAGCAGCGGAGTGATGGTGATGAAAACGTGTTTGACCCTTGCCCTGATCCTTGGCGTTGCAACGCCTGCCTTGGCTTTGCCGCCCCTGTCAGACAACGCCTATATCAATGACCGGCTGATACAGGCGCGGGTGGCTGACCGTATCCGCAAGGAATGCGACAGCATCGCCGCGCGGTTTGCCTATGCATACTCGCAGGCGCGTGCGCTGAAGCAATATGCCATTGACCTTGGCTATTCGGATGCCGAGATCGAAGTTTTTCTGGACAGCAAGGCTGACAAAGACCGTGTAAAAGCGGCCGCAGAAGCGTATCTGGCGGCGAATGGTGCGACCAGTGAGGCCGGGTTCTGCGCGCTTGGCCGCAAAGAAATTGTAGCGGGCACGATTGCCGGCTCGCTGATTTACGAAAACTGAACGGGGGCGGCAATGTGCCATGGCCATATTGATCTGAAGCATCTGGCGCGCGAGACGGAAAGCCGTCTGGCGGGCTTGCCAAAGGTTGATACGGCAGCGGCACCGGCTGTGGGCCTGCTGGCCCGGCTGCGCGCCGCCCTTGAAACCTATCGCGGTAAGGAAGCTCGTCATGTCTAACCTCAAGAAAATCAGCATCGACGGGATCGAGGTTGAAGTGGATGGTGCGATGACCATCATTCAGGCGGCCGAGGTGGCGGGCATCGATATCCCGCGATTCTGCTATCACGAACGGCTGACGATTGCGGGCAACTGCCGGATGTGTCTGGTCGAGGTGGTGGGCGGGCCGCCAAAGCCTGCGGCAAGCTGTGCCATGCAGGTCAAGGATTTGCGGCCGGGGCCGAATGGTGAAGCACCCTTGGTGAAAACCAACAGCCCGATGGTGAAAAAGGCGCGCGAAGGCGTGATGGAGTTTCTACTGATCAACCACCCGCTGGATTGCCCCATCTGCGATCAGGGTGGCGAATGTGATTTGCAGGATCAGGCGATGGCGTTCGGCGTGGATTTTTCGCGCTACCGCGAACCTAAACGGGCGTCGGATGACCTGAACCTTGGGCCTTTGGTGGAAACCAAGATGACGCGCTGCATTTCCTGCACGCGCTGTGTGCGCTTTACGTCCGAGGTGGCGGGCATCACGCAGATGGGCCAGACGGGGCGGGGCGAGGATAGCGAGATTACCAGCTATCTGAACGAAACGCTGAACAGCAACCTGCAAGGCAACATCATTGATCTGTGCCCGGTGGGGGCGCTGACATCCAAACCCTATGCCTTCACGGCGCGGCCTTGGGAATTGTCCAAGACCGAAACGATTGACGTGATGGATGCGATGGGCAGCAACATTCGCGTCGATACCAAGGGGCGCGAAGTGATGCGCATTCTGCCGCGCAACCATGATGGCGTGAATGAGGAATGGATTTCCGACAAGACGCGCTTTGTGTGGGATGGGTTGCGGCGGCAGCGGCTGGATACGCCTTACATTCGTGAGAATGGCAAGCTGCGCAAAGCGGGCTGGGATGAGGCGCTGAAGGCGGCTGCGGCGGCGATGAAGGGCAAGCGGGTTGCAGGCATTGTGGGTGATCTGGCATCGGTTGAGGCGGCCTATTCGCTGAAGGCGCTGGTTGAGGGTCTGGGCGGCCATGTCGAATGCCGCACGGATGGGGCAAAACTGCCCGTGGGCAATCGGGGGGCCTATGCGGGCACGGCGTCGATTGCCGATATTGATGGGGCGGCGGCGATCTTGCTGGTGGGCACCAACCCACGGGTTGAGGCACCGGTGCTGAACGCGCGTATTCGTGCGGCATGGTTGCGGGGCGCGCGCATTGGCCTGGTGGGGCCGGCGGTCGATCTGACCTATGACTATACCCATGTCGGTACTGACCGTGCGGCGCTTTCGTCATTGCTGACGCAGGATGTGTCTGGCCTTGCCGGTAAGAAAACGCTGGTGATTGTCGGGCAGGGCGCTGTGTCCGAAGCGGATGGTGAGGCGGTTCTTGCACTGGTGCACCAGATTGGCGCGATGACGGATGCGGGTGTTCTGATCCTGCACACGGCGGCAGCCCGCGTGGGCGCGATGGATGTGGGGGCCTGCACTGATGGCGGGCTGGCCGTGGCACTGGACGGGGCCGAGGTGGTGTATAACCTTGGCGCGGATGAGGTGGACATCGCCAAGGGTGCCTTCGTGATTTATCAGGGCAGCCATGGTGACCGGGGTGCGCACCGGGCAGATATCATTCTGCCGGGGGCGGCTTACACCGAAGAAAACGGGCTGTTCGTGAACACCGAAGGGCGGCCGCAACTGGCGATGCGGGCAGGGTTCGCACCGGGTGAGGCCAAGGAAAACTGGGCCATCCTGCGGGCCCTGTCGGCGGAACTGGGGGCGACCCTTCAGTGGGATTCGCTGGCGGCGTTGCGGGCTGCGATTGTGGCCAAGCACCCGCATCTGGGGCGGATTGATCAGGTGGCGGCCAACGTCTGGCAACCCTTGGCGGCAAAAGCCGTGGGTCGAGGTGAATTCCGGTTGGCGGTGGATGATTTCTACCTGACCAACCCGATCTGCCGCGCCTCTGGTCTGATGGGCGAATTGTCTGCACTGGCAGCGCAGCGGGCCAACCCGGCCTTGGCGGCAGAGTAACCCATGCGCCGCACCCGCAGCCTTGCCAGCCTGACAGTCGCCTTGGTGGCCAGCGGCTGCACGGGTGCGGGGCCGGTGACGCAAGGGGGGGGCGATCCGGTGTATCAGGGGATCGAAACGCTGCTTCTGGACGGTGATCTGGTCAATTTCCGGGTGGCGATGACGGGTGGCAATGGCGCTGTGGATGTTGAAACCTACGGGCGCTGTGCGGCGGCGCAGTATGCGCTGATCCGCGGTGCAGGATTTGCGCGACATGTGCGCACCAGCGTTGACGAAACCGGTGGTATTTGGCGCGGGGATGCGGTTTACACCATTTCGGCGGCGCTGCCGAATGGTGTGCGAAACATTGATGCCGAAGTGACCGTGCGTGATTGCGCGGCGCGCGGCATTCCGACGATTTAAGGGACGACAGGTATGGGCTTTTTCGAGACAAATGCAGGGATCGCACTGCTGATGGTGGCGCAAAGCCTGCTGGTGATCGCCTTTGTCATGATCAGCCTGCTGTTTCTGGTCTATGGTGACCGCAAGATCTGGGCCGCTGTGCAAATGCGGCGGGGCCCGAACGTGGTGGGGCCGTTTGGCCTGCTGCAATCGGTGGCCGATGCGCTGAAATATGTCGTCAAGGAAATTGTCGTGCCAGCGGGTGCGGACCGGCCGGTGTTCTTTCTGGCGCCGATGCTGTCGTTCGTGCTGGCGGTGCTGGCCTGGGCCGTGGTGCCGTTCAATGACACATGGGTTTTGTCGAACATCAACGTAGCGATCCTGTTCGTGTTCGCCGTCTCCAGCCTTGAAGTGTACGGCGTAATCATGGGGGGCTGGGCCAGCAACTCGAAATACCCGTTCCTTGGCAGCTTGCGGTCAGCGGCGCAGATGATTTCGTATGAGGTGTCATTAGGCCTGATCATCATCGGCATCATCATCTCTACGGGTTCGATGAATTTCGGGGCGATTGTGGCGGCGCAGGATGGCGATTATGGCCTGTTGAACTGGTACTGGCTGCCGCATTTTCCGATGGTATTCCTGTTCTTCATCAGCGCCTTGGCCGAAACCAACCGCCCGCCGTTCGACCTGCCAGAAGCTGAATCCGAACTGGTGGCGGGGTTCATGGTGGAATATTCATCGACCCCCTACCTGTTGTTCATGGCCGGTGAATACATCGCCATCTTCCTGATGTGCGCGCTGATGAGCCTTTTGTTCTTCGGCGGCTGGCTGTCGCCCATTCCGGGGCTGCCAGATGGTGCTTTGTGGATGGTGGGCAAGATGACGTTCTTCTTCTTCCTGTTCGCCATGGTAAAGGCCATCGTGCCGCGCTACCGCTATGATCAGCTGATGCGGATCGGCTGGAAAGTGTTCCTGCCGATGTCACTGGCTTGGGTGGTCATCATCGCGTTTCTGGCAAAATTCGAAGTGTTCGGCGGCTTTTGGGCCCGCTGGGCAGTGGGAGGCTGAGATGAGCGAGAATGTTGACAACCTTGTGCTGGAACAGTTGCGGCTGATCCGCGAGGATCTGGGTGGCCTCAAGCGTGAGCTGACGGCCTTCAAGGATGAAGTCCATGGGGATTTTCTGGCCCAGAAGACAATGCTTTTCGGCCTTGCGGGCGTGATCGGCCAGATCAACGAACGCGTTGAACATGTTGAGGAAAAGCTTGGGGTAAACCAATGACCCAGATCGACTGGAACCGCGCAACCCGCTACTTCCTGCTGCAGGATTTCTTCAAGGGCTTTGCGCTGGGCATGAAGTATTTCTTCGCGCCCAAGGCCACCCTGAACTATCCGCATGAAAAGGGGCCTTTGAGCCCGCGTTTCCGGGGTGAGCATGCCCTGCGCCGCTACCCCAATGGCGAGGAACGCTGCATTGCCTGCAAGTTGTGCGAGGCGGTGTGCCCGGCCCAAGCCATCACGATTGATGCCGAACCCCGCGATGACGGGTCGCGCCGCACCACACGCTATGACATCGACATGACGAAATGCATCTACTGCGGTTTCTGTCAGGAGGCCTGCCCGGTGGATGCGATTGTGGAAGGGCCGAACTTCGAATTTTCCACGGAAACGCGCGAAGAGCTGTTCTACAACAAGGACCGCCTTTTGGAAAACGGCGCGCGGTGGGAAGCGGAAATTGCACGCAACCTTGAAATGGATGCGCCCTACAGATGAGCGATGATTTCACCAAGATGTTTGCCGCGATGATGGCGCAGGGGCAGGAAATGGCCAAGGCTTTCGCGCCTGCGATGCAAGGCATGGATGCAAAGGGATTGGAAAAGCTGTTCCCGGCCATGCCGAAAGACATGCTTGAGGCGTGGTTTGGCAAGACGTTCAACCCCGAAGGGCTGGATGCGCGCACGCGGTTTTTGCTGACAATTGCCGGGCAGACCATTCTGGGTGCCCAAGGTGAGGCGGCCTTGCGTGTGACGATCCGCAATGCGCTGGCAGCGGGTGCGACGCAGCGTGAGATTGCCGAAACGATCTGGCAGATGAGCATGTTTGCCGCACCGCCCGCGATGCAAAAGGCGCTGGAAATCGCGCAAGGCGTATTTGCCGAGAAAGAGGGTGAGGCATGACCATTGCCGATTACGCATTCTATGCCTTTGCCATCGTGACTGTGGTGGCGGGCGTGCTGGTGACGGTATCGAAAAACCCGGTGCATTCGGTCTTGTGGCTGATCCTTGCGTTCCTGTCATCGGCGGGGCTGTTCGTGCTCTTGGGGGCGGAGTTTGTGGCGATGCTTCTGATCATTGTCTATGTGGGCGCGGTGGCGGTGCTGTTCCTGTTCGTGGTGATGATGCTGGACATCGACTTTGCCGCGTTGAAGGGCGAGATGGCGAAATACATGCCGCTGGCGCTGCTGATTGGCGTCATCATCCTGATGCAGATCACCTTGGGCGTGGGGGCCTGGGTGCAGGCAAACGGGGCGTTGGGTCTGCGGGCAGCGGTGACGCCGGATATGGCGCAGGTGGAGAATACGCGGGCGCTTGGGCTGCTGATCTATGACAAGTATCTGCTGCTGTTCCAGCTATCGGGTCTGATCCTGCTGGTGGCAATGATCGGGGCGATCCTGCTGACGCTGCGCCACCGCAAGGACGTGAAGCGGCAGAACGTGCTGCAACAGATGTGGCGCGATCCTGCGAAGGCGATGGAATTGCGGGACGTGAAGCCGGGGCAGGGGCTGTGAAATTGGGTGGTGCGTGACGCGTACGCACCTTACGGCGGGGCGACCCGATCGGAACGCAACGGGCATCAGACCCGGAGGGATTGAGTGATGGCGACTGTAGGACTGGAACATTATCTGACGGTGGCGGCGGCGCTGTTTGTGATTGGGATTTTTGGGATATTCCTGAACCGCAAGAACGTGATCGTCATCCTGATGTCGATTGAGCTGATGCTGCTGGCCGTCAACATCAATTTCGTCGCCTTCTCCAGCTTCCTTGGCGATCTGGTGGGGCAGGTGTTCACCATGTTCGTGCTGACCGTGGCGGCGGCTGAAGCGGCGATTGGCCTTGCCATTCTGGTCGTGTTCTTCCGCACACGCGGCACGATTGATGTTGAAGACGCGAATGTGATGAAGGGCTAAGGCATGGCAACGATCATTCTTTTTGCGCCCCTGATTGGTGCGCTGATCTGCGGCTTTGGCTGGCGGTTCATTGGGGAAACGGCGGGGCAGGTGATTGCCACGGGCCTGCTGTTTCTGGCGGCGCTATTGTCATGGTTCATTTTCCTGACGCATGACGGGGTGACCGAACAGATTATCCTGATGCGCTGGATTGAGTCGGGCACGCTGGGCACGGAATGGGGCGTCCGGCTGGACCGGTTGACGGCGATCATGCTGGTGGTGGTGAACTCGGTTTCGGCTTTGGTTCACCTGTATAGCTTTGGCTACATGGCGCATGACGATAACTGGTGCGAGGGCGAGCATTACAAAGCGCGCTTTTTTGCCTACTTGTCGTTCTTTACCTTTGCGATGCTGATGCTGGTGACGTCTGATAACCTTGTGCAGATGTTCTTTGGCTGGGAAGGGGTGGGCGTTGCGTCCTACCTGCTGATCGGCTTCTACTACCGCAAGCCGAGCGCCAATGCGGCGGCGATCAAGGCCTTTGTCGTGAACCGCGTGGGTGATTTCGGCTTTGCCTTGGGGATTTTTGCGCTGTTCTTCCTGACGGACAGCATCCGCTTTGATGATGTGTTTGCAGCGGCCCCGACCTTGGCCAATACCTATGTCAGCTTCCTGTGGACGGATTGGAACGCGGCCAACCTGATTGCGTTCCTGTTGTTCGTGGGGGCCATGGGCAAATCGGCGCAGCTGTTCCTGCACACCTGGCTGCCCGACGCGATGGAGGGGCCGACGCCGGTATCCGCACTGATCCACGCGGCAACGATGGTGACGGCAGGGGTCTTCCTTGTGTGCCGGATGTCACCGCTGATGGAATACGCACCCGAGGCGATGGCGTTTGTGACGGTGGTGGGGGCGACGACGGCCTTTGTGGCGGCAACGATCGGGTTGGTGCAGAACGATATCAAGCGGGTGATTGCGTATTCGACGATGTCGCAGCTGGGCTACATGTTCGTGGCGGCGGGAGTGGGTGTCTATTCGGTGGCGATGTTCCATCTGTTCACGCATGCGTTTTTCAAGGCGATGCTGTTTCTGGGGGCGGGGTCGGTGATCCATGCGATGCATCACGAACAGGACATGCGGAATTATGGCGGGCTGCGCAAAAAGATCCCCTACACATTCGCGGCGATGCTGATTGGCACGCTGGCAATTACAGGGGTGGGGATTCCGCTGACGCATATTGGCTTTGCCGGGTTCCTGTCCAAGGATGCGGTGATTGAAAGCGCATTTGTGGGCAGCCAGTATGCGTTCTGGATGCTGGTGGTGGCAGCGTTCATGACCAGCTTCTATTCATGGCGGCTAATGTTCCTGACCTTCTTTGGCAAGGCGCGGGGCGATCATCACACGCATGACCATGCGCATGAATCGTCCAGAACCATGCTGATCCCGCTGGGCGTGCTGGCGGTGGGCTCGGTGTTTGCGGGCATGGTCTGGTACAACGTGTTCTTCGGCAAGGAAGAGGCTGTGCGCACGTGGTTCGGAATGGAAGCGGCGGCCGCCCATGGTGAAGCCGGGGCTGAAACGCATGGCGATACGGCGGCGGCACCCGAAGGCGATGCTGCCGTGGCCAGCCCCGAGGCCGAAGGTCACAGCACGGCCGCACCGGCGGATGCGGCGACGGTTGTGGCGACCGGCCCGGTCAACGTCTCGGGTGCGGCCCCCAAAGGCGCGATCTACATGGGGGTCGACAACACGGTGATCCATCAGGCGCATGCCGCCCCGACATGGGTCAAGGTATCGCCTTTTGTGGCGATGGTGCTGGGCTTCCTTCTGGCCTTCCAGTTCTACATCCGCAGGCCTGATCTGCCCGGTAAGCTCGCACGCCAGCAGGCCCCGCTGTACCAGTTCCTGCTGAACAAATGGTACTTTGATGAGCTGTATGACGTGGTCTTTGTGCGCCCGGCCAAATGGCTTGGCGGGTTTCTGTGGAAGCGTGGGGATGGCAATGTGATTGACGGGTCGATCAACGGTGTGGCGATGGGGATCATCCCGTTCTTCACCCGCCTCGCAGGGCGTGCGCAGTCTGGCTACATCTTTCACTATGCCTTTGCGATGTTCCTTGGCATTGGTGCCTTGATCACATGGATGACGCTGGGGGGGGCCAACTGATGGATAACCTTCTGTCGATTATTACCTTCATCCCGGCCGTGGCGGCCCTTGTGCTGGGCCTGTTCCTGCGCGGCGATGATCTGGCCGCACAGCGCAATGCCAAATGGGCCGCGCTGTTTGCCACGACGGCCACCTTCGTTCTGTCCCTCTTCATCCTGTTCCGGTTTGATCCATCCGATACCGGTTTCCAGTTCGTGGAGACCGCCACATGGATTTTCGGCCTGCAATACAAAATGGGCGTTGATGGCATTTCGGTTCTGTTCGTGATGCTGACCACGTTCTTGATGCCCATCGTGATCCTGTCCTGCTGGGAGGTGACGGCCCGCGTCAAGGAATACATGATCGCGTTCCTGATGCTGGAATGTCTGATGCTGGGCGTGTTCTGCGCGCTGGATCTGGTGCTGTTCTATCTGTTCTTTGAGGCAGGCCTGATCCCGATGTTCCTGATCATCGGTATCTGGGGCGGCAAGGAACGTATCTATGCGGCCTTCAAGTTCTTTCTGTATACCTTCCTTGGGTCGGTCCTGATGCTGGTCGCGATGATCGCGATGTATTTTCAGGCGGGCACCACGGATATCGTCGCACTGCTGGCGCATAACTTCGGCTCCGACACGATCACCGTTGCGGGCTTTCAGATTGTGGGCGGTGTGCAGACGCTGCTGTGGCTGGCGTTCTTTGCATCCTTTGCGGTGAAAATGCCGATGTGGCCAGTGCATACCTGGCTGCCCGATGCGCATGTGCAGGCCCCGACGGCGGGGTCGGTGGTGCTGGCGGCGATTTTGCTGAAGATGGGCGGCTATGGCTTTTTGCGCTTTAGCCTGCCGATGTTCCCGGTGGCGTCTGATCTGCTTGCACCGCTGGTGTTCTGGATGAGCGCGATTGCTATCGTTTACACCAGCCTTGTGGCACTGGCGCAGTCAGATATGAAAAAGCTTATCGCCTATTCATCGGTCGCGCACATGGGTTATGTGACCATGGGTATTTTCGCGGCCAACCAACAGGGCGTTGACGGTGCGATTTTCCAGATGATCAGCCACGGCTTCATCTCTGGCGCGCTGTTCCTCGCGGTGGGCGTGATCTATGACCGCATGCATACGCGGGAAATTGACGCCTATGGCGGCTTGGTCAACCGGATGCCGGCCTATGCGCTGATCTTCATGTTCTTTACCATGGCGAATGTCGGCCTGCCGGGGACCAGCGGGTTTGTTGGTGAATTCCTTGTGCTGATGGGGATTTTTCAGGTGAACACATGGGCGGCGGCGGTGGCGACCACGGGTGTGATCCTGTCGGCGGCCTATGCGCTTTGGCTGTACCGCCGGGTGATGATGGGCGATCTGATCAAGGAATCGCTGAAGACCATCACCGATATGACGCGGCGCGAAAAGGCGATCATGGCCCCCCTCGTGGTGATGACGCTGCTGTTGGGGATTTATCCATCGCTGGTTACCGATATCATCGGGCCTTCGGTAGGGGCCCTTGTCACTGACTATCAGGCGGCCTTGCCCGTGGCAGATGCCACGCAAGTCGCACAGAACTAAAGGCACGCCGATATGACCCAAGCTGATTTCAACACTGTCCTGCCGGAATTCATGCTGGCGATTTACGCGATGGCTGCCCTGCTGTTTGGCGTCTACACCGGCAAGGATAAATCCGCGCCGCTGATCGTGATTGCGACATCGGGCCTGATGCTGGCACTGGCACTGTATATCGGGTTTGGCGGGGCGGGCGAACGAAGTGCTTTTGGCGGGTTGTTCGTGGATGATCCGTTCGGGCGTTTTGCCAAGATCATCATCCTTGTCGCCGGTGCGGCCGTCATGCTGATGAGTCAGGGCTATATGGCACGGCGTGATCTGTTGCGCTTTGAATTTCCGATCCTTGTGGCACTGGCGACCGTTGGCATGATGATGATGGTCAGCGCAGGCAACCTGATGACGCTGTACATGGGGTTGGAACTGCAATCGCTGGCGCTGTATGTGGTGGCAGCCTTGCGGCGTGACAGCCCGAAATCCACCGAAGCGGGGCTGAAGTATTTCGTCCTTGGCGCGCTGTCATCGGGGATGCTGCTGTATGGCGCATCACTGACCTACGGCTTTGCGGGCACCACCGATTTTGCCGGCATTCTGTCCACGCTTGGCGAAGGTGAGGTGCCGCTGGGCCTGCTGTTTGGCCTTGTGTTCATTCTGTCGGCCCTTGCGTTCAAGGTGTCGGCAGCACCGTTCCACATGTGGACGCCGGATGTTTACGAAGGCTCGCCCACGCCCGTGACCGCGTTCTTTGCAACCGCGCCAAAGGTGGCCGCGATGTGCCTGATTGCGCGGGTGATCTATGATGCGTTCGGGGCCATTCCGGGTGACTGGGGGCAGGTGATAGCGGTGTTGTCGGTGATCTCGATGTTCCTGGGGGCGATTGCGGCCATCGGGCAAAAGGATATCAAGCGGCTGATGGCCTATTCATCCATTGCGCATATGGGCTTTGCGCTGATGGGGCTGGCGGCGGGTACGGCGCAGGGCGTGCAGGCGATGCTGATCTATATGGCGATTTACGTCACGATGAACGTGGGTACTTTCGCGTTCATCATGGCGATGGAGCGTGATGGGCGGCCTGTTACTGAACTGGACGCGCTGCACCAGTATGCCAAGCGTGAACCGGGCAAGGCGCTGGCCGTGCTGATCCTGATGTTCAGCCTTGCCGGTGTGCCGCCGATGCTGGGCTTTTTCGGCAAATTCGGCGTGCTGCAGGCGGCGGTGGATGCCGATATGGTCTGGCTTGCGCTGTCTGGGGCGGTCGCCAGCGTGATCGGGGCTTATTATTATCTGCGCATCGTGTTTTTCATGTACTTCGGGCGTGAAAATGACGGGATCGACACGCGGATGTCAGCGCCGCAATGGGTGATGCTGATGGGCGTGGCGGCCATCATGTTGGTGGGCGTGGTCAACCTGTTCGGGATTGAACCAGTGGCAGCAATGGCGGCCGAGGCGCTTGTCAAGTAACTGGCCAGAGGGTGTAGCCCGCGTCGTGCTGCCCGTGGTTGGCAGCACGAATGCCGAGGCCGCTTTGCGTGCGCCGGGGCCAGCCTGGGTGCTGGGGCTGGAGCAGACTGCAGGCCGGGGCAGGCGGGCACGGGCATGGGCCAGCCCGCGCGGAAATTTCCACGCCTCATTGGTGATGGCACCGGGTGGGCCCGCAGCACAGGTCGCCTTGCGCAGTTTTGTGGCAAGCCTTGCCTTGCGGGATGCCTTTGTCGCTCTGACGGGCCTGCCGCAGGCATTTGCATTGAAATGGCCGAATGATGTGCTGTGCAATGGTGGGAAAATCGCCGGGATACTACTCGAAAGCGCCAGTTCAGGTGCTGGCATGGCGCATCTGGTGGTGGGGATCGGCGTGAACCTGATCGCCGCCCCCGATGATGCGCTGATCGAGGCAGGCGCGGTACTGCCCGTCACCTTGCTGGCTGAAACTGGCCTGCGGGTGTCGCCTGAGGGTTTCCTCGATGCGCTGGCCCCGGCCTTTGCGGCACGAGAAACGCAGTTTGTGGCGCAGGGCTTTGCGACAATTCGCGCCGATTGGCTTGCCCATGCCACGCGCCTCGGCGAGACGATCCGCGCACGCACGGGCACCGCCGTGCACACCGGGCGTTTTGAAACGGTGGATGAAACTGGCGCGCTGATCCTGATGACGCCGCACGGGCGGCTTGCCATTCCGGCAGCGGATGTGTTCTTTTGATGGGAGAGGCTAAAATTTTCCTCCGAAAAATTTCAGCGTGCACGGGTCGGTGTCTGAAATTTTTCGAAGGAAAATTTTAGAAGGTGATGTGATGCTTTTGGCAATCGACTGCGGCAATACCAATACGGTGTTTTCTATCTGGGATGGCGCGCGGTTTTTGGTGACCTGGCGCATTGCCACCGATCACCGGCGCACGGCGGACGAATATTTCGTCTGGCTGTCGTCGCTGATGTTGCTGACCAAGACTGAGGCGAAAATCACCGCTGCCATCGTCAGCAGCACGGTGCCGCGCGTGGTGTTCAACCTGCGTGTGCTGTGCAACCGCTATTTCGATTGCCGCCCGCTGGTGGTGGGCAAGCCCGAATGCCGCCTGCCCGTTGCCCCCCGCGTAGATCAGGGCACAACGGTGGGGCCGGACCGGCTGGTGAACACGGTGGCCGCCCACGCGCGCCATGGCGGTGATCTGATCGTGGTGGATTTCGGCACGGCAACCACCTTTGACGTGGTTGATACCGACGGGGCCTATGTGGGCGGTGTCATCGCACCGGGGGCAAACCTGAGCCTGGAGGCGCTGCATCTGGCGGCGGCGGCCTTGCCGAACGTGGATATCACAAAACCCGCACAGGTGATTGGTACGAATACGGTGGCCTGCATGCAATCAGGTGTGTATTGGGGCTATGTCGGATTGATCGAAGGCATCGTGCGCGAAGTGCGCCGCGAACGCCCGCGCCCGGCAAAAGTTATTGCCACAGGGGGCCTTGCGACCCTATTCGCGCAAGGAACGGACCTTTTTCACAAGGTTGAGGATGATCTGACCATGCATGGCCTTGTCCTCATCCATCAGTACAACACGGAAATGGAAAACGCATGAGCACGAACCGGCTGATTTACCTGCCCCTGGGTGGGGCGGGCGAGATCGGGATGAACTGTTACGTCTACGGCTATGGCCCGGCAGACAAGGAACGCCTGATCGTGGTCGATCTGGGGGTTACCTTCCCGGATATGGATTGCTCGCCGGGGGTGGATCTGATCATGGCCGATATTGCCTGGCTTGAGGCGCGCAAGAACCGGATTGACGGGATCTTTATCACGCATGGCCACGAAGACCATATCGGTGCTATCGGCCATCTGTGGCCACGGCTGAAGGCCCCGATGTATGCGCGGCGGTTTACCGGCGCGCTTGGCAAGCTGAAGCTGGAAGAATACGGCCTGCCGGTTGACGCGCTGACCATCGTCAAGGCGCGCCCCGATGTGGTGGAGGCCGGGCCGTTCAAGGTGCAGTTCCTGCCGATTTCGCATTCGATCCCGGAATGTTCGATGCTGGTGATTGATACGCCAGCGGGGCGGATCATCCACACCGGTGACTTCAAACTGGATGCTACGCCTGTGGTGGGTGAAGGCTGGGATGAGGCGGCACTGCGCGCGGTGGTGGCCGAAGGGCCGGTCAAGGTGCTGGTCTGCGATTCGACCAATGTGTTTTCCACCCATGCGGGCCGGTCTGAGGCCACGCTGAAAAACCCGATCCGTGATCTGGTCAAAGGGCGGCGCGGCATGGTGGTGGCAACCACATTTGCATCCAACATTGCCCGCCTGCGCACGCTGGCTGATGCGGCAATTGCGGCAGACCGGTCGGTGTGCCTGCTGGGGCGCGCGATGAAGAAGATGGTCACGGTCGGCACCGAGGCGGGTATTCTGGGCGGGTTTCCTAAAACCATCAGTCCGGAGGAAGCGCTGGAAATTCCGCGTGGCAATCTGATGCTGATCGTGACGGGCAGCCAGGGCGAACGGCGGGCGGCATCCGCACAACTGGCGCGCGGCAAATATCTGGGGTTTGAGCTGAAAGAGGGCGATCTGTTCCTGTTGTCATCCAAAACCATTCCGGGCAATGAACGCGAAGTGCTGAAGATCATGAACCAGCTTTCGGAAAGTGGCGTGGATGTTCAGGATGATGCGGGCGGTCTTTACCACGTGTCAGGCCACGCGAACCGCCCCGATCTGGAAACCGTGCATAGCATTGTCAAACCGCAATTCCTGATCCCGATGCATGGCGAACACCGCCATTTGCGTGAACACGCGCGGGTGGGTGCGAATGCGGGTTATCCGTCTGAAATCGTGGTCAACGGCATGATGATGGATCTGTCGGGCAATCGGCCGGCGATTGCCGAATACATTGAAACCGGGCGGACCTATCTGGATGGGTCAGTGCTGATTGGGGCGATGGACGGTGTGGTGCGTGACCGTATCCGTATGGCGCTGAACGGCCATGTCATGGTGACGGTACTGATGGACGAAAACAATCAGCCGATGGGTGATGCCTGGGTGGAAACCATGGGTCTGGCCGAAAAGGGGAAATCCGGCGCGCTGCTGGCTGATACGCTGGAGGGTGATCTGAACGCGTTCCTGTCCACGGCGGGGGCCAAGGTGCTGCGTGATGATGACAAGATGGACGAAGCCCTGCGCCGGGTGGCACGGCAGGTGACGGTTGAGGAGATTGGCAAAAAAGTTGAGGTGACGGTGGTCATCAGCCGGCTGACGGAGGCATAGGGCGGATCGGGCGAAAGCCCCCCCACCCCCAGCCCCTCCCCACCAAGGGGGAGGGGAGGCTTTCTGACTTGAACCCGGGTCTACTCTGGCGCGAGTGTCGAAATTCAACGCCTCCCTCCCCCCGCTGTGGGGGAGGGCTGGGGTGGGGGGCTTTGACTATGGTATTGAAAAGGCCCGCGAGCGGTTGCTTGCGGGCCTTTGGATTTTCAGCCTTCGGTGCCAGTTGCAGGCATTGCCTCATCGGCTTCATCTGGCGTGGGATCCGGCAAGCGGAAGCTGCGCAAAATGAAATCCGGCACATGGTCACCCATGCCCACCACCGATGGGCCGCGATCATCATTGCGGTAATCACGACGCGGTTCGCGGCGGTCATCGCGACGGGGTTCTGTGCGGTTTTCCCCGCGCCCCTCAGACCGCCCCTCAGGCCGCGCATCCGGGCGTTCTTCACGGCGGTTGTCTTTGCGGTCATCGCGGCGTGGTTCGTTACGGCTGTCACCGCGCGGTTCTGACCGGTCCCGACGGGTGTCACGGCGCGGCTCTTCGGCCTGTGGTGCAGGCGCGGCCACCTCTGGCACGACCACTTCGGTCATCGCGGCCATCTCTTTGTGTTCTGGCGGTTTGCGATTGTGATCGCGCCCGCCACGGCTGCGGCTGCTGCTACTACTGCGGTCTTCGCGCGGCTTGTCGCTGGCCTCACCGCCCAGTTCCAGCCCTTCGGGCAAAGCACCCGCCGGGATTTCGCGTTTGATCAGTGCCGTGACAGCCGCCAGATATTTCGCATCACCCGGTGTCGCAATCGTGTAAGCCTTGCCCAGACGCCCGGCGCGGCCCGTGCGACCAATGCGGTGCACGTAATCTTCGGGGTGCGAGGGCACGTCAAAGTTGAACACATGGCTGACGGCGGGAATATCAAGCCCGCGCGCGGCCACATCAGAGGCCACCAGCAGGTGCACAGACCCGTCACGGAACCCGTCCAGCGTTTTGGTGCGCACGGACTGATCAAGGTCGCCGTGAATGGGCGATGCGTTGAAACCATGCTGTTTCAATGACTTGGCCACCACATCCACATCCATCTTGCGGTTGCAAAAGATGATGGCGTTGGTGCAGGCCTCACCCTCGGCCCGGATCAGCGCCCGCAGTACAGCGCGCTTTTCGGTAAAGCTGCGGTCCTTGCGCGTGGGCGTAACCGTGATCAGCTGCTGTTCTATCGTTTCTGATGTAGTTGACTGCCGCGCCACTTCGATCTTGGCGGGGTTGGTCAGGAACGTATTGGTGATGCGTTCAATTTCCGGTGCCATGGTCGCCGAAAAGAACAGCGTCTGGCGCGTGAACGGCGTCAGTTTGAAGATGCGCTCGATATCGGGGATGAACCCCATGTCCAGCATGCGGTCGGCCTCATCCACCACCATGATCTGCACGCCGGTCAGCAGCAGTTTGCCGCGTTCGTAATGATCCAGCAGGCGGCCCGGTGTGGCGATCAGCACGTCAACGCCCCGGTCGATCAGTTTATCCTGTTCGCCAAAGGCCACGCCACCAATCAGCAAGGCCTTGGTCAGCTTGGTGTGTTTGGCATAGGTTTCAAAATTCTCGGCCACCTGGGCGGCCAGTTCGCGCGTGGGCGCAAGCACAAGGCTGCGTGGCATCCGTGCGCGGGCCCGGCCCTGACCCAGCAGGGTGATCATCGGCAGCACAAAGCTGGCCGTCTTGCCGGTGCCGGTTTGGGCAATGCCCAGCACATCGCGGCCAGCCAGGGCATGCGGAATAGCCTCGGCTTGAATCGGGGTGGGGGTTTCGTAACCAGCTTCGCTAACGGCGGTCAGCACGCGCGGGTCCAGCGCGAGATCGGAAAATTTGGTCATAAGCGTCCTGTCAGGCGCGGGATCGGCCCGCGCGGGTTGGAAAAGGGACGCTAGTTTCCGGGCGTCCCGGCGTCTGTTCAGAGGGTCCTCTGATCAGGCATCGCATAACGTATTGGCCATGCGGGGTCAAGGAACGGCTGTAAATTGCCGCCGTGGGGTGTTGCCGCAGTGCGCGCACGAAAGGCGGCGGTGAAGGTGGGGAATTCCAGACCGTGCAGACCAGTTGCGCTTTGCCCGATTGCATGCGACCCTTTCGGTATTAAACGGCGTTTTTTCACAGTGAGTATTTCAAATGACCAAGCAATTTTGCCTGGGCCTTTTGGCCCTTTTTCTGAACAACGCGCCCGTCGTGGCCCATGCTGTGGCGTGTGATGGTGCAATATGCGGCCCGCTTTCCATCCGGCTGACATCGGTATCTGATGATGCGCGCTATGGGCTGCTGGTGACATCGCCCGCTGATATTGCCTGCGGATCGGTGCAGTTTATCGTGTCGGATATGCGGCGTGGCGTGGTGGGGCGGACACGGGCCCTGCGGCCCGGCGAGATGCAGGTGGTGCGCATCGGGCAGGGTTATGCGCCGGGTGACCATGATTTGCAAATCACGGCGTCCGGTTGCCCGGTGCAGCCTGCGCGGGTGCGCCGCGTGCGGTTGGGCAAAGCATCGCCCGATCACGGATGGCGGGCGGCACTGGTGCTGCAGGCCAGCATGGCACCCTAGGCTTCGGCCCCGCGTAACGCATCACCGGGGGCAGCCCATTCAACCGCCCGGTAATCAAACCCGCCTTCGATGGTAGGTTTGATGACGGCAAAATAGGGTGACACGTCAAAATCACGCGGCGCATACAGCGAATGGTGGCGGATGCGGAAAATCTCGCGGGTGACGGCGTTTTCGGTGGTGGTGTGGATCAGCGGCAGGATCGGGTAATTCACCCGCTCAAAAGCCTCGGCAATTACTGTGGAGCAGATGGCGCGGGTCGGATCGCCCGACCCAAGCGCCAGCATCCGGCGGCGAAACCGTTTGGGCACCGGGGGTTGTGGCAACAAATAACGGGCCAGATCCCATACGTTTTTCAGATCATACCGGCGGCCAAGGCTGCTGTGCATGTGCGCAACAACGCGGGCGCGGTCGGCATCTGTCAGGCCAACGGGGCGGCAGATGCGCAGGTTCAGGTGCAACAGGCTGTCCAGTGGAATGAACCGCACGCCTTCGCGCAGATCAGCCTCGATCAGGTCATGGCCTTCTGCGCCGCCGACAAACATTGCCGCATGTGACCATGTGGATTGCGTCAGATATTTGATCGCACCCGAAATGCGCCTGTCACCTTCGACCAGCACCACATCACCGGGGCGCAGGCAGGCGCGCATGCGGGCGGGCGATGCCACCGCCATCAGCATATAGCCACTGGTCTGCTTTTGCAGGAACCGGGCAAGGGTGCGCCCCATGGCTGCGGACATTCGGTTCATGGTGTGGCTTTCGATCGTGATCGCTGAAACACTGTATTGCAGGCAGCTTGCCACCTGATGAATGGCTTTGTCACCTTGGTTTGCAACATGCTCTCGCGGCTGTCATCGACGGTAACCTTGCAACTGCAACGCAAATTCGCCAGATACCGTGCATGACGACGCAGAGGCAGGCATGACACAGAACATCGTAATTCTTGGGGCGTCGGGGTATACCGGGGCCGAACTGGTGCGGCTGATCGCAGGCCATCCCTCGTTTCGCATTGTGGCGCTGTCGGCGGATCGCAAGGCCGGGTTGCCGATGGCGGATGTGTTCCCGTTCCTGCGCCATCTTGACTTGCCGGTGTTGCAAAGGATTGACGAGATTGATTTTTCAGGCGTCGATCTGGCGTTTTGTGCCTTGCCGCATGGCACGACCCAAGAGGTGATTGCCGCACTGCCGCGTGATCTGAAGATTGTGGATTTAAGCGCGGATTTCCGGCTGCGTGACGCGGCGGCCTATGCGCAGTGGTACGGTCAGCCGCATATGCAGCCGGACTTGCAGGCCGAGGCGGTGTATGGGCTGACCGAGTTTTACCGCGATGATATTCGTAGGGCACGTCTGGTGGCGGGCACGGGCTGCAATGCGGCGGCCGGGCAGTTTGCGCTGCGGCCGTTGATTGCAGCAGGGGTGATTGATCTGGACCGGATCGTGATTGATCTGAAGGCGGGGGTTTCCGGGGCAGGGCGCAGTCTGAAGGAAAACCTGCTGCATGCAGAACTGGCAGGCGGCACACATGCCTATGCGGCGGGGGGCAAGCACCGGCACTTGGGTGAATTTGATCAGGAATTCAGCAAGGTGGCAGGGCGGCCGGTGCAGGTGCAGTTCACGCCGCATCTGTTGCCGATGAACCGCGGCATTCTGGCGACGGTCTATGTGGACGGTAACCCTGCGGTGGTGCATGCCACCCTTGCTGCGGCCTATGCGGCAGAGCCGTTCCTGCGCGTGCTGCCGTTTGGCGCGCTGCCATCAACGCGCGATATTGCGGGATCAAACTTTTGCCATCTGGGCGTGGTGGCAGACCGCATGCCGGGGCGGGCGATTGTGGTTTCAGTACTAGATAACCTGACCAAAGGGTCATCCGGGCAGGCCATTCAGAACGCCAACCTGATGCTGGGGGTGGATGAGGTGGCCGGGCTGATGCTTGCGCCCGTTTTTCCGTAAAGGAGTGTTGCCATGAGGGGGCTGAAAAAACAGCGGCGGATTCAGGTGATCGTGCTGGCGATGGTGGCCTTGTCACTGTCCACGGCGCTGATTGGCTATGCCATGCGCGACGGGATCAATTTTTTCCGTGCCCCCAGCCAGATGGCAGAAAACCCGCCGCGTGTGGGTGAGGTGTTCCGTCTGGGCGGGCTGGTGGCCGAAGGCTCGATCATCCGGGGGCAGGGGGAAACGGTATCCTTTGCGGTCACGGACGGCGGGGCGACGGTGCCTGTGCGCTATACTGGCGTGCTGCCCGATCTGTTTGGCGAAGGCGAAGGGGCGGTGATGCTGGGATCAATGGAGGGTGATACCTTTGTGGCCACTGAAGTGCTGGCCAAACATGACGAAACCTATATGCCTGCCGAAGTGATTGACGCGCTGAAGGAACAGGGCGTTTACAAACCCGAGAGCTGACCGCGCGCTGCCTTGCGGCTGCATTAACCCTGGCACTGTCATCTTTGGCCCCACATCACACGGGGCCCGCAGATGCAAAGCGTTACAGAGATTGCCAAGGAAATAGTCGCCCGCGAGGGGGGCTTTGTGAACGATCCCGATGATCCGGGTGGGGCCACGCAGTACGGCGTTACCATTCACACGATGCGGCGGTTGGGCATGGACCTGACGGGCGATGGACGCGTTGATGTGGCCGATGTGCGCGCCCTGACGCGGGAACGGGCCGAGGGCATTTTCGTGGAACACTACTTTCGCCGCCCCGGCCTGAACGGCCTGCCGGATGTGCTGCAACCCTCGGTGTTTGATATGTATGTCAACGCGGGCGGCAATGCGGTGAAGGTGCTGCAACGCCTGCTGGCCGATATGGGCTTTGCCTGTGATGCGGATGGGGCAATCGGGCCGCAAACCCTGCGCGCCGCACAGATGGCGGCGGATGCAGCACCCGGCCATCTGGCTGATGCCTATGCGATTGCGCGGCGGAATTATTACTACGCGCTTGGCGATGCGCGCCCGGCCAGCCGGAAATACGCCCGCAGGCGCGATGGTGGCAAAGGCGGGTGGATCACGCGGGCCGAAGAATTCATGGCGCAGCGGTACCATCTGACAGATGCCCAGCACCGCGCACGGGTGGCCGCATGGGGGTGATCGGGCAAATTTTGGGGGCCGACCGGGCGATTGCGGCGGCAGGGGCGGCAGCACAAGGCGTGGCCGAGGTGTTCACGCCGTCTGCCACGCGGCGGATGGAGTTGTCAGCCGAGGCGCAGATGGCAGCCCTGCGCCAACTGGGGGCGGAATATCAGCTGGCCCCCCAGGGTTGGTTTGACCGGTTCGTGAACGGGATCAACCGCTTGCCCCGGCCTATGCTGGCGTTTGGCACGATTGGCCTGTTCGTGTATGCCATGGCCGACCCCGATAGTTTCGCGCGCCGCATGGTGGGGCTGAATGCTGTGCCCGAACCGCTGTGGTGGCTGCTGGGCGCAGTGGTAGGGTTCTATTTCGGCGCACGCGAGGCGCATTATTTTCGGGCGCGGCCAATGACAGGTGCACCCGTGGCTGATGATGCACCCCGCGCGGCCGACGAAAACCCTGCGTTGCAGGATTGGCAGGCGGGGCAGTAGGCGGCGGTTCAGCGCAACCGTTCGGCATGACGTGCTTCCCTCCCCCCACTGTGGGGGAGGGAGAGGGTGGGGGGGGTGGGAGAGGGTGGGGGGCTGCCACAGGCACGCCTTATCCTTACAAGCCCCACATCCCCAGCCCCTCCCCACGGTGGGGGAGGGGAGGCGCGCGTGTCTGACGGGGTTTCGTTTGCGCCCCCCCATGAGCCGCGCCTTGACCTGTCCTGTCCGCTCTGGCATGCGCAGGGGCGGACAGATGGATGTGATCAAATGAACCTCTTCAATGATCTGCGCGATGTGGTGATCGCCGCCGTGGCGCAACTGCAAGTGGCGGGTGAGCTGCCTGAAAACCTTGATCTGGCAGCCATTGCCGTTGAACCCCCCCGCGATGCGGCGCACGGCGATATGGCCACAAATGCCGCCATGGTGCTGGCCAAACCCGCAGGCAAATCGCCCCGCGCCATTGCCGATGCGCTTGTGCCCCTGCTTGCCGCTGATGCCCGCGTGACCGGGGCCGCGGTGGCTGGCCCCGGTTTCATCAACATCCGCCTTGCCCCCGCCGTCTGGCAGGGCCTTGTCCGCAGCGTGCTGACAATGGGCACCGCCTATGGCCGGTCCAGCCTTGGCCAGATGCGCAAGATCAACATCGAATTTGTCTCCGCCAACCCCACCGGCCCCATGCATGTGGGCCATGTGCGCGGTGCTGTATTCGGTGATGCGTTGGCGCGCCTGCTGGCCTTTGCCGGGTGGGATGTGACGCGCGAATATTATATCAACGATGGTGGTGCGCAGGTCGATGTGCTGGCGCGGTCCGCCTATGAACGCTACCGCGAGGCCTGCGGTCTTTCGCCCGAAATCCGTGAAGGCCTGTATCCCGGTGATTATCTGATTCCCGTGGGTGAGGCGCTGAAAGACCACTACGGTGACAGCCTGCTGGATAAGGGCGAACAATACTGGCTGGCAGAGGTGCGCGATTTTGCATCCGCCCGCATGATGGCGATGATCCGTGACGATCTGGCGCTGCTGGGCGTGCAGATGGATATCTATTCATCCGAAAAGGCGCTGTATGGCACTGGCAAGATTGAGGCCGCGATAGCCACCCTGCGCGACATGGACCTGATCTATGAAGGCATGCTTGAGGCCCCCAAGGGCGAGCTGACCGAAGATTGGGAACCGCGCCTGCAAACCCTGTTCCGGTCCACGGCGCATGGTGATGATGTGGATCGCCCCGTGCAGAAATCCGATGGTGGCTGGACATATTTTGCCCCCGACATCGCCTATCACTATGACAAGGTCAGCCGCGGCTATGATGCGCTGATCGACATTTTCGGTGCCGATCACGGCGGTTATGTCAAACGCATGAAGGCCGCCGTTTCGGCCCTGTCGGGCGGGCGCGTGCCTTTGGATATCAAGCTGGTGCAGCTGGTCAAACTGTTCAGGAACGGTGAGCCGTTCAAGATGTCCAAACGCGCGGGCACCTTTGTTACCCTGCGCGATGTGGTGGAAATGGCGGGCGCTGATGTGACGCGTTTCATCATGCTGACCCGCAAGAATGACGCGACGCTGGATTTCGATTTCGCCAAGGTGCTTGAACAGTCCAAGGATAACCCGGTGTTCTATGTGCAGTATGCCAATGCCCGGATCAATTCCGTGCTGCGCCGCGCGCGTGATGCCGGGATTGATGTGACGGATGGGGCGCTTGCAGCCGCTGATCTGACCCGCCTGTCGCACCCGGCGGAACTGGCCATGGCGCGCCAGTTGGCCGAATGGCCGCGTCTGGTGGACATTGCCGCGCGCAACAATGAACCGCACCGCGTGGCGTTTTACCTGTACGAACTTGCGTCCGATCTGCACGGGCTGTGGAACCGTGGCAATGATGACCCGTCCTTGCGGTTTATTCAGGACGGCGATCCTGCCACATCTGCGGCAAAAATCGCCCTTGCGCGCGCTTGCGGAGTTGTGATTGCGCAGGGATTAGGTATCCTTGGTGTCACGCCGGTCGAAGAGATGCGCTAAGCATTTGTTCAGGCGAAATAAAAGCAGGGCAGGGCGGATGCGGGATTCAACCCGCAGCGCCAATGGACGAGGCAAAAGATGGCAACGGGTGACTTCGACAGGTTCGGGGATGGCGGCTTTGCGCATGCACGCACCGGCCGCTTTATGCATATTGCGGGTGGGGTTACGTCTGTGGCCCTTGTGCTGGGGGCCGTTGTCTGGGGCTACAAGCTGGCTGTGCGCAATGTCGAAGGCGTGCCCATCGTGCGCGCGCTGGAGGGGCCGATGCGCATTGCGCCTGAAACCCCCGGCGGATCAGTGGCCGATCATCAGGGCCTTGCCGTTAATACTGTGGCCGCCATTGGCAGTGCAGCCCCGATGCCCGATTCCATCACCCTTGCGCCGCGCCCGGTTGAATTGACGGATGAAGACGTGGCCGGACTGGGTGCTTTTGATGAACCCGATGCCACATTGCTGACCGCCTCTGCCAGCCTGTCAGACCCCGCTGCCTTGGCCCCGCCAGAGCTTGAGGCGAACAATGCCGCTGCGATTGAGGCCGCCCTGCGTGAGGCGTTGACACCCGAAGAACAGATGGCCGACGCATCGGCCGACCTTTTGGATGCCGGCGCGCCGATGCGGTCTTTGTTCCCGCGCCGCAGGCCGGGTGCCGCCGCAGACCCGGTAACGCAGGTGCAGGACGTGGTGGCAGTTGCCACGCCTGCCATTGACCCAACCACTTTGGCGATTGGCACACCGCTGGTGCAGCTTGGCACCTTCAATACCGAAGATGACGCCCGCGTTGAATGGGCCCGGATTGAGGCCCGTTTTGGTGATCTGCTGGGTGGCAAGTCTGTGGTGCTGCAACCTGCGAAATCGGGGGGATCAACCTTTATCCGCCTGCGCGCGATGGGCTTTGCCGATGAAGATGATGCTCGGCGGTTCTGCACTGCGCTGCTGACCGAAAACACCGCCTGCGTTCCCACCGCCCACCGATGACCACGCCGGCACCAAACGGCGCTGCTATCTTTGGCTGTGATGGGCTGACGCTGCTGCCGGCCGAGGCTGCGTTTTTCCGTGATGCTGACCCATGGGGGTTCATCCTGTTTGCCCGCAACGTGGACAGCCCTGATCAGGTGCGCCGCCTGACCGGTGATCTGCGCGCCGCCGTCGGGCGTGATTGTGTGATCACCATTGATCAGGAAGGCGGCCGTGTGCAGCGGATGCGCGGGCCGATCTGGCGCGAATGGCTGCCCCCTATGGATACCGTGGCGCAAGCGCGTGATCCTGCCCGCGCCATGTGGCTGCAATACCGGATGATCGCCCATGAATTGCGCAGCGTGGGCCTTGATTCCAACTGCGCGCCTTGTGCGGATATTGCAGGTGATCTAACCCACCCGTTTCTGAAGAACCGCTGCTACGGCACTGATCCTGATACGGTTTCCCATATTGCCTGCGCCGTGGCCGATGGCCTTTTGGCCGGGGGTGTGCTGCCTGTGATGAAACATCTGCCCGGCCATGGCCGCGCGACGCTGGACACCCATCACCAACTGCCGACCGTCGATATGCCCCCCGCTGACTTGCTCGCTGCCGATTTTGCCCCGTTCCGCGCGCTGTCTGATCTGCCAATGGCGATGACCGCGCATATCGTGTTTTCCGCCTATGACACGCTGCCTGCCACCCAATCACCCCGAATGGTGCAACTGATCCGGCAGGATATCGGCTTTGGCGGGCTGCTGATGACCGATGATCTGAACATGCAGGCGCTGTCAGGCACGGTTGCAGAACGCGCGGCCACATCCATTGCGGCGGGCTGCGATATTGCGCTGCATTGCAAGGGCACGGTGGCCGAATTTGCCTTGACCGCTTCCGCTGTTGGCCGCATGGCACCCGGCGCACAGGCCCGCGCCGATGCAGCCATTTCGCAGCGCACACCCCCGCTTTACGTTGACATTCCCGCACTGGAGGCTGAATTTGCAGGCCTGATGGGCGGGGAGGCGCATGCCTGACGAATGGGATCAACAGGAACGTCTGGCGCCGCTTGACCGGGTCGCAGCCGAAGCGCTGATCGTTGATATTGATGGCTTTGAAGGCCCGCTTGATGTGCTGCTGACCCTGTCACGCACGCAAAAGGTGGATTTGCGCCGGGTATCGGTGCTGCAACTGGCCGAGCAATACCTGAAATTTGTCGAACAGGCCCGCGCAATGCGGATTGAACTGGCGGCAGATTATCTGGTGATGGCGGCGTGGCTGGCCTACCTGAAATCGCGCCTGCTTCTGCCGCCTGAACCGGGGGCCGAGGGGCCAAGCGCCGAAGACCTTGCGGCCCACCTTGCGTTTCAGCTGGAACGCCTGTCGGCCATGCGCGATGTCAGCGCCCGCCTGATGGGCCGTGATCAGTTGGGCCGTGATTTCTTTTCCCGCGGGGTGCCCGAAACCGTGACGCGCGCGCGCACGATCACTTATTCCGCCACGCTGCTGGATCTGATGCGCGCCTATGCCCGTATCCGGACCAAAGATGAATTCCGCCCCTTCGTGCTGGACCGTGCGCATGTGTTTACCATGGAACAGGCGCTTGACCGGATGCGCGGGCTGATCGGCTATGCCGGTGGCTGGGCCGATCTGACCAGTTTCATGCCCGATGGCTGGGATACCAACCCGATGCGCAAACGATCATCCACCGCAGCACACTTTGCCGCTATGCTGGAACTGGCCAAGGGCGGGCATGTGGACATCCGGCAGGATGATGTGTTTACACCCATTCAGATCAGACGGCGGGAAAGCTGATGTCAGATGTTAAGAGTATGCCCGAACCCATTGAAAAAACGCTGTTTGACGCGCCCCCTATGGGTGAGCAGGAACGTATGGTAGAAGCAATTTTGTTTGCGGCGGCTGATCCTGTGACGCTGGCTGAACTGGTGGCGCGCATGCCACATGGCGCGGACCCGGCCGAGGCTTTGGTGCATCTGCGCAAACGCTATGACGGGCGCGGGGTGGCGTTGATCAAGGTCGGTGATGCGTACGCCTTTCGCACGGCCCCTGACCTTGGCCACCTGATGCGCAAGGAAACAGTGGAGACGCGCAAGCTGAGCCGGGCTGCGATCGAAACGCTGGCCATCGTGGCCTATCACCAACCGGTCACACGGGCCGAGATTGAAGACATCAGGGGTGTGGCCGTATCACGCGGCACGGTGGACCAGCTGATGGAACTGGAATGGATCAGGCTGGGGCGCAGGCGGATGACGCCGGGCCGCCCTGTGACGTTTGTGGTGACAGAAGGGTTTCTTGATCATTTCGGGCTGGAGTCAGCCAGCGATCTGCCGGGCATTAAAGAGCTGCGCGCGGCGGGCCTGCTGGAAAACCGCCCACCCGTGGCGCTGCCGGGGGATGAGGATGAGGATGATGGCCAGATCGGCCAGTCAGAATTGTTCGAGGATTAAGGTAAGCCAGCCGATTTTTTCGAAGAAATCGGTGCGGAATTTTCAAAAATTTCGGCTTACCTGAACTGTTTCGCCAGTTTTAATCCCTGACCCTGATAATTCGACGCAATCCCCGTGCCATACAGCGCATCAGGGCGTGTGGCCATGCGTTCATAAACCAGCCGCCCCACCACTTGCCCGTGTTCCAGCACGAAGGGCGCTTCGTGGCAGCGCACCTCCAGCACGCCGCGTGACCCGACGCCGCCCGCATCGCGGTGGCCAAAGCCGGGATCGAAAAACCCGGCATAATGCACGCGGAATTCGCCGACCATGGCCAGATAGGGCGCCATTTCAGCGGCATAATCGGGCGGAATCGTCACAGCCTCACGGCTGACCAGAATATAGAACGCGCCGGGGTCCAGGATGATGCGGCCCTGATCGGTGCGGATCTCTTCCCAGAATTCAGCCGCCGGGTAATGCGCGATACGGTCCAGATCAATCACTCCGGCATGGGGTTTGGCGCGAAAGCCCTGCAGACCGCCCGTCAGGCGCAGATCGACCGAAAAACCAAGCCCTTCGGAAATCACTGCTTCACCGTTCACCAGCGGATCGGCGGCATGCAAGGCGGCCAAAGCCACGTCATCCAGCACGGCCTGCCCTTGGCGGAACCTGATCTGGTTCAACCGTTGGCCTGCGCGGACCAACACAGAAAACGACCGCGGGCAAACCTCGGCATACAGCGGGCCGGTGTAACCTTCGGGGATGCGGTCAAATTCGGTACCACCATCGGTGATCGTGCGCGTCAAAAGGTCCAGTCTGCCGGTCGATGATTTGGCATTCGCCGCCGCCGTCACACCCGCAGGCAGGGCAAGCGATTCCATCAGTGGAATCACATAGACGCAGCCCTTTTCCAGCACCGCCCCTGCGGTCAGGTCCACCCGGTGCATTTCAAATTCGGCCAGCCGGTCTGTCACGCGCGCGCCGTGCCCGGCAAGGAACGATGCCCGCACGCGGTAAGCAATTGTGCCAAGGCGCAGATCAAGGCTGGCGGGTTGCACCTGTTCGGGGATGATCGCCGGATCAGCCCGCAACGCGCCATTCGCAATCATCTGGCGCAGGCTTTGCGCGGGCAGCACACCAGTCATCAGTTTCCCCCAGAAATGGAACCGCCTGCGAAGGGCCAGCCCCCGCAGGCGGTTTCAATGGTCGGGCCAGAGTGATTCGAACACTCGACCTCCCGCCCCCCAGACGGACGCGCTAACCAGGCTGCGCTATGGCCCGAACATGGCGTGTCATAACGGTTTTGCAGGCCTAGGCAAGCAGGAAAGTGCCACACCACCCGCCTTAAAATCCGCTGGGGCGACCGGCGGCTGCCATGCGGTTGCGCAGTGCCACAAGGCGCGCATGCAGGCCCGGCAACGCGGTATCCGGCAGGGGCGCGCGCTGGCTGCGCAGGCGTGAAGCAACTGTGGGGCCCGTGGGCATTTCCGTTGTTGCTGCTGCACGCGGGGGCGGGGGTGCGGCCTCAGCCCGGTCCCACAGCCCCTGTTGTACCGGTGATGATGTGGCGGGTGGGGCAGGGGGTGGCAGCCCATCGCGCATCCGCGCAATTGCTTCTTGCAGCACGGTCACCGTCGCATCTTCGGCGGCAGGTGGTTCCATGACGAAAGGTGCATCGTCCACCAGATCGGCCAGTGCCACCTCCAGTGCCACCTGTTCATCCGATGGTTCATCATTCAGGCCCGCCACATGGCGAACCCCTTGTTCGCGCAATACTTTCTGCACGCCCCGGATCGTCATGCCTTCGGCGTGCAACAGCCGTTTGATGCCTTCCAGCAGCGCCACGTCATTGGGGCGGTAGTACCGCCGTCCGCCTGCGCGTTTCACCGGCTTGATCTGCGGAAACCGGCTTTCCCAAAAGCGCAGCACATGCGCGGGCGTATCCAGCACATCGGCCACTTCGCTGATGGTGCGAAACGCCTCGGGTGATTTTTCCATGACCCGCCGCCCTTAGCGCTTTTTGCCGGCAGCCACGCGGTCTTTCATCAGATGCGATGGCCGGAAGGTCAGCACCGTGCGCGGACTGATCGGCACTTCATCACCCGTTTTGGGGTTACGCCCCACGCGCGCCGTCTTGGCCCGCACCGAAAACGTGCCGAAGGATGAGATTTTAACCGTCTCGCCCTGCGCCAACGCATCGGACATGTGTTGCAAAACGCTTTCCACCAGATTGGCAGA
>JAYUZO010000146.1:0-24141 GCA_043751715.1 Rhodobacterales bacterium
ATTCAGAAAAAACGCATGCCGTGATCCAAAAAATTCTTGTTGTGGCCCAAAACTGGGCGGCAATCCGGCACAGGATTGCGGTCTGCAAAACACCAAAAAGCCCGGCAATTGCTTGCCGGGCTTCGGGCCGTGTAAACTGTCAGGCGTCAGTTGCTGGCGGCACCTTCAAGGTTGCCGCTCAGTGCGATGAACAGATCGGATTCGGTCCAGGCCAGCGTCAGCGCGCCGTCGGCGTTCTGGTCAACGGGCAGCGATAGCGTAAAGTCCTTGACGCTCGACTTTGCGCCGATGTCCGAATTCAGTGCAACCAGTGCCATCGGCGTGTTGTCATCGCTCATGTACACACCCTTCACAAGGCCGATCACCACCTGATCCTTGGTGCGCACTTCGTTACCGACAAAGGCGCTGTCTTCCATCATGGTGATGGTGGTCATGTCTTCCGGTGCAGCGCCCAGCATGGCGTCGGCCGTAATTTCAAGCGCAAAGGCGGGTGCTGCGATCAGCGACGCAAAGGTCGCAGCTTCAAACATGGTTTTCAGTCCAGACATGGGTTCATTCCTTTTTGATCTACCGCCAATGCGGCATGTCGATACAACGCACCTTGGCCGGCTCAGTTCCCATCAATCGCGCCTTGCCCGCTCTTTCATGTTTGCCGCTGATCGCTTAAGGAGCGGGAAATGTTTAGCGGAGCGTGGCATGCAGGACCCCATCATCACCCCTGATCTTGTCACGGCCCATGGCCTGAAACCCGATGAATACGCGCGCTTGCTGGGCATTATCGGACGCGCGCCCACTTACACCGAACTGGGCATCTTTTCGGCGATGTGGAATGAACATTGCTCCTATAAATCATCCAAGAAATGGCTGCGCACCTTGCCCACCACCGGCCCGCAAGTGATCTGTGGCCCCGGCGAAAACGCAGGCGTGGTGGATATCGGCGATGGGCAGGCGGTCATCTTCAAGATGGAAAGCCATAACCACCCGTCCTACATCGAACCACATCAGGGGGCTGCCACCGGCGTGGGCGGCATTTTGCGCGATGTGTTCACCATGGGCGCGCGGCCGATTGCGGCGATGAATGCGCTGTCGTTCGGGGTACCGTCGCACCCGAAAACCGCATATCTGGTCAAGGGTGTGGTCGAAGGGATCGGCGGCTATGGCAATGCCTTTGGTGTGCCCACCGTGGCGGGGGAAGTACGCTTTCACCGCAGCTATAACGGCAACTGTCTGGTCAATGCCTTTGCCGCAGGCATCGCCGATACCGACAAGATCTTTTACTCGGTGGCCAGTGGCGTTGGCATGCCCGTGGTATACCTTGGTGCAAAGACCGGCCGCGATGGCGTGGGTGGGGCCACCATGGCATCGGCCGAGTTTGATGACACGATTGAAGAAAAGCGCCCCACGGTGCAGGTGGGTGACCCCTTTACCGAAAAACGCCTGCTGGAGGCCTGTCTGGAACTGATGGCATCGGGGGCTGTGATTTCCATTCAAGATATGGGGGCGGCGGGGCTGACCTGTTCGGCGGTAGAAATGGGCGACAAGGGCGGTCTGGGCATCAGGCTGCAACTGGACGCCGTGCCGCAGCGCGAGGCGAACATGACGGCTTACGAAATGATGCTGTCGGAATCGCAGGAACGCATGCTGATGGTGCTGAAGCCGGAACTTGAAGATGTGGCGCGGGCGATTTTCGTGAAATGGGATCTGGATTTTGCCATCGTCGGTGAAACCATCGCCGAAGACCGTTTCCTGATCATGCAAGGTGATGTCATCAAGGCCGACCTGCCCTTGTCAAAGCTGTCATCCTCGGCCCCCGAATATGACCGGCCATGGGTGCCCACCCCCAAGGCCGCCGCCCTGCCTGCCATCCCAGCCATCACACCCATCGCGGGCCTGCGCGCGCTGATCTCCAGCCCATCCTATGCCCACAAGGCCTGGGTGTGGGAGCAGTATGACAGTCAGGTCGGTGCCGATACCATCCGCCGCCCCGGCATGGGTGCGGGCGTGGTGCGTGTGCATGGCACGACCAAGGCGCTGGCGTTCACATCCGATGTGACCCCGCGTTACGTGATGGCCAACCCGGTTGAGGGCGGCAAACAGGCGGTGGCCGAGGCCTATCGCAACCTGATCTGCGTGGGTGCACGGCCATTGGCAACAACGGATAACCTGAACTTTGGCAACCCGGAAAAGCCCGAAATCATGGGGCAGTTGGTGGGGGCGCTGCAAGGGATTGGTCAGGCGGTTCTGGCGCTGGACATGCCCATCGTTTCGGGCAACGTATCACTTTACAATGAAACCGATGGCACCGGCATTCTGCCAACGCCCACCATTGGGGCGGTGGGGATAGTGCAGATTGATGCGCTGATCGGGGGCCTTGCCGGGCCGGGGGACGTGGCCCTGCTGATTGGTACAACCCTTGGCCACCTTGGCCAGTCTGCCCTGCTGGCCGAGGCGTTTGGCATGGAGACCGGCGATGCGCCCCCGGTTGATCTGCTGGCTGAAAAGGCGGCTGGCGATCTGATCCTTGGCAACCGTACCCAAATCCGCGCCATCACTGACCTGTCCGATGGCGGGCTGGCTTTGGCCGCGTTCGAAATGGCCGATGCGGGCGGTGTGGGGGTGGCGCTGTCGCTGTCTGGAATCCCTGAACTGTTCGGCGAAGATCAGGCGCGGTATCTGGTGGCCTGCACAGCGGGTCAGGCCAGTGCATTGGAACAGGCCGCCCATACCGCAGGCGTGCCGGTTGCCCGCGTTGGCAGCTTTGGCGGTGATCTTGTGCAATTCGGCACCGATGCCGCCCCGCTGTCTGATCTGTCTGCGCTGTACCGGGGGGCATTCGCGGCAGCCATTGCCGCCTGATTGGGGTCGTTATGCGCCGCATTGCACTGATCCTTGCGCTTTTGGCCCCACTGCCTGCAAAGGCCGGCTGTCTGGTGTTTTGTGGTGACCCCCAGATCACCGACTTGACAATTGCCGCCACAAGATTGGCTGGTGATCTGGGCGGGCCATTGCCGGATGGGGTCGACGTCACGCACATGCTGGAAGGCGGCTTTCAGGACCGGTTCATTCTGGCACGGCTGGAACCAAATGACCCCGGCGTTGCACAATTTCTGAAACTGCTTGGCTTGACCGACGCAGATCTGACACCCGAAAATGACAATGGAACCGCAGCCGAAATTCTGGACAGCGCCGCTGCCAACCCGGACTGGTGGGATTGGCAAACCACCACCAACCTGCGCATTGCCCAGACGCACAGCGCAAGCCTGCCCTATCTTGCCGTCGGCATCGCGGCAAAACCCGGCGTGCTGGACCGGTATGTGATTTATCTTTGGGGGTTTGAAACCTGATCGTATCTTGCAGGGCCGTCTGTCACGCCCTAAGTTTGTCAGGACACGACAGGAGTAAGACATGCCCGTTGACGCCCGCGATATCGAAGCCCTGATCCGCGCCAGCTTTCCAAACGCGGTCATCAACGTGCAAGGCGATGATGGCCAGCATTTCGCAGCCGAGGTGATTGATGCAAGCTTCAAGGGGCTGAACCGCGTGCAGCAGCAACGCGCTGTTTATGCGGCGCTAAAGGGCAAAATGGACGGTGCGCACGGCGAATTGCATGCGCTTGCGTTGACGACCAAGTCGCCGGACTAGATGGATGAGTTCTTCGGGTCTTTAATTATGGCCTTATTTGAGAACGTGTTTCGCTGTAAGACTATTCGAGGTTACCTGAGACACGGCAAAAGCTTTCGACGGCGACAGGAAAAGATCGCCCGTTGGCGAGGAAGATACAAAGGATTGGCTACATGACCGCAGCAGATACCATCCGTGACACCGTCACCAAAAACAATGTCGTTTTGTTCATGAAGGGCACCAAGATGGTGCCGCAATGCGGATTTTCGTCGCGCGTGGCGGGCGTGCTCAACTATATCGGCGTGGATTTTGCCGATGTGAACGTGCTGGCCGATGCCGAAATCCGACAGGGGATCAAGGAATTCAGCGACTGGCCCACCATTCCGCAACTGTATGTCAAAGGCGAATTCGTGGGCGGCTGTGATATCGTCACCGAAATGATGCTGTCGGGTGAACTGGATACCCTGCTGGAATCCAACGGCATCACGTTCGACAAGGCCGCCGCTGAAAAAGTGCGCGAAGCCAACGCCTGATTATTGCTGCAACACGCAAGCGGTGAAAATCGGGGTTTCGGCCCCGGTCTCATCTTTCCACATCAGCATGGCCGTATCGCCCTGTGACAACCAGACGTAATTCGACCCATCCGATGGCCAGCCATAGCGTGCACCCGATGCCGCAGGTTCGCCGTAAAGGCTAACCTGCCCGCCATCCACCATCAGCACCACCACCGATGTCTCGCCATCATTGACATAGGTCACCGGCACCTCGACGCCGCGCTCACAGGTATAGCGGTTGGTCTGCATGTTGATTTCTGCCGCGGCCATGCCCGGCAGCGCAGCCAGTGCCAGCACTAGAATAAGAACCCGCCCCGTCATGCCCGTTCCTCCACTTTTGCGGCCATCGCCTCGGCCCGTGCTGCGATTTCGGCCAGCGTTTCCACGACATGCGGCGGGATCACCGCCACATCGCGCGTGGCCGTGGGACGCGCCTCCAGTTCCGTCACCCGTGCGCGCAACGTGCGGATTTCATCCTCTACCGCTGCGGTCTTGTCTGCCAGCATCAGGCCCGCCATCAGCAACATCCGCGCTTCGGGCAAACGGCCCATCTGTGTGATCAGCGGTGTTGCCTCATTGTCCAGCATCTGCGCGGCCCCCCGCAGGAAATGCTCTTCACCCGGCTGGCATGACACCTGAAACACCTTGCCGCCGATGGAAATATCAATCTCTGGCATCACTTACACCTCCGCGCCGATCAGGGGGGACAGTTCCGAAAGGATCTCATCCATCTCGGCAATTTCGGATGCCCGCGCCGCCCGCAGCGCCTCCAGTTCGGCCATCATCGCCTTGTTGATCAGATGCGGCTCGGTTGTGCCCGCTTCTGCCGCCTCGCGCAGGCGCGCCAGTTGTTCGCGCAGTTGTACCGTCACCTTGCGCATGCGCTGCAATTCCAGCCCCTGCACATCCAGCTGCCGCGTCATCTTGTCGATCCGCGCCTCAAGCTGCGCTTGCGCCACGGGCACATGCACCGGCTTCACCTCAACCGGTTTTGCCTCTCGCAGTGCCGCCTCACGCGCTGAAATCACCTTGATGCGTTCCTGCAACTGCGCTGTCAGCATCCGCTCTTCATCCAGTTCGGCGCGCAATAGCGCCTCACTGCCCGTTGTTGGCGCGGCAATAACCGGTGCAGGCGGCGGGCTGGCCACTACCCGGTCCAACCCCACACCAATGCGTTCAAGGGCCGCCGTGATCCGGCGTTCCAGTTCGGCAATGTCTTGCATCAGCACAGCACCCTTTATCGCACCGGGGCGTATCACCCCTGACCCGCTATGGTTGCGATTCGATTGCGCTTCCGTCAACCCTGAACTTGCAACAAAGGCGGCGGATTGCCCCCTTTGCCGCCAAAGCCTTGCACGGCGACCTTGATCTTGGGTGGTAGCATCGTTAAGCCGCCCTCAACCCGTCGTGAACGCAGCCTCCCCCCAGCCAAGCAGGATCAAGCCCGTGGATATCCAGACCCTTCGCACCGCCCACCCTGACCACTGGATGCGTGCCTGTGCCATTCGCACCCTGACGCTGGATGCGGTGGCTGCGGCCAATTCGGGGCATTCGGGCATGCCGATGGGGATGGCCGATGTGGCGACCGTGTTGTTTGCCCACCACCTGAAGTTTGACGCATCCGCCCCGCGCTGGCCAGACCGCGACCGGTTCATCCTGTCAGCCGGCCATGGGTCGATGCTGATCTATTCCCTGCTGTATCTGACCGGTTATGCCGATGTGACGCTGGATCAGGTCAAAAACTTCCGCCAATGGGGCGCCATCACCGCAGGCCACCCGGAATACGGGCATGTCGCAGGGGTGGAAACCACCACCGGCCCGCTGGGCCAGGGCATTGCCAATGCCGTGGGCTTTGCGATGGCCGAGGAATCGCTCCGCGCGCGTTGGGGGGCCCGTGTGCAGGACCACCATACGTACGTCATCTGCGGCGATGGCTGCCTGATGGAGGGCGTGTCGCAAGAGGCGATCGGTCTGGCGGGCAAGCATCAGCTGTCACGCCTGATCGTGTTGTGGGATAACAACGGCATTACGATTGATGGCAAAGTGTCCATCGCCGATATCACCGATCAGCAGGCGCGCTTTGCCGCAAGCGGCTGGGATGTGTTTGCCTGCGATGGCCATGATCCGGTGGATATTGACCGCGCGATTGCTGCCGCCAAGGCATCACCCCGCCCGGCGATGATTGCCTGCAAGACCCATATCGCATTGGGCCATGCCGCGCAGGATACCTCCAAAGGGCACGGCGCGTTGACCGACAAGGCGCAGATGGCGGCAGCCAAGGAAAGCTATGGCTGGACCAGCCCGGCCTTTGATATCCCCAACGATATCAAGGCGTGGTGGGAAGGCGTGGGGCAAAAGGGTGCCAGCGCGCGTGCCGCGTGGGATTTGCGCATGGCCACGTTGTCACCTGCAAAACAGGCCGAATTCACCCGCATCTTTGCCGGTGATGCGCCCGCCAAACTGGCCGCCGCCGTGCGCGCGGTCAAAAAGCAGGCGGTGGCAGACGCACCGAAAATCGCCACGCGGTCAGCATCGGAAAAGGTGCTGACCGCGATCAACCCGGTGATGGGCGAAACCATTGGCGGATCGGCCGATCTGACAGGATCAAACAACACCAAAACCGCCGATCTGGGCACCTTTGAACCCACCAACCGCAAGGGCCGCTATGTGTATTACGGCATCCGCGAACATGGCATGGCGGCGGCGATGAACGGCATGGCGCTGCATGGCGGCGTGCGGCCCTATTCCGGCACGTTCATGTGCTTTACCGATTATGCGCGCCCGGCGATGCGGTTGTCGGCGCTGATGGGCGTGCCGGTGGTCTATGTGATGACACATGATTCCATCGGTCTGGGCGAAGATGGCCCGACGCACCAACCGGTTGAACATCTGGCCATTTCACGCGCAACGCCCAACACGCTGGTGATGCGGCCTGCGGACATGGTGGAAACCGCTGAGGCGTGGGAAATCGCGTTTTCCGAAAAAACCCGCCCCACGGTGATGGCGCTGTCACGGCAGAACCTGCCAACGGTGCGCCGCGTGCATACCAACCAGAACATGGTGGCCAAGGGCGGCTATGTGCTGGCAGAGGCGGTGGCCAAACGGCAGGTCATTCTGATGGCGACGGGGTCCGAGGTGGAAATCGCGATGAAGGCGAAGGCACTGCTGGAGGCTGATGGCATTGGCGCCCGCGTCGTGAGCATGCCCTGCATGGAGCTGTTTGCCGCACAGGATGCCGCATACCGGCGCAAGGTGCTGCCGCCCGGTCCGGTGCGCGTGGCGATCGAGGCTGGCGTGCGGCAGGGCTGGGATCAGTTTCTGCTGGGTCAGGGCGGGCGTGACGGCAAATCGACGTTCATCGGCATGACCGGCTTTGGCGCATCGGCCCCGGCCGAACGGCTTTATGCCGAATTCGGCATCACGGCCGAGGCGGCAGAGGCGGCGGCAAAATCCATGTTGTGACGGCATCCATGCGGGATGGGCAATCTGCCCATCCTGCCAACAGGATCACCGCAAGGCAAACCGCCCTGCCCCATGTGCCGCCAGCACAAGGCAGCCCCCGGCAATCGCCCAGTTTTTCACAAAGATCGACATCTGCCACGGGTCAGCCGGAATCAGGTGAAACACGCTTGTCACCATGCAATACCCCGCCAGCACCCCCGCCACCATGCGCACCTGCACCCCCGCAATTAGCGCCAACCCTGCCAGCAGGTTGAACGCCAACGCCGGCCAGACCAGCCACACGGGCCAGCCGAACCCCGCCAGCAGCCCCTCAACAGCGCCCGGACTGGTCCATTTCTGCGCCGCGCCGCCCAGAAACAGCAGCGCAATCAGCACCCGCCCCACCAGAACCGCAAGGTCGCCCATCAGTGTGCTGCCTTCTTTCCGGCCATCATGGCCACCAAAGGCCCGATCACCCGTGTTGCCACCGGGATCAGCAGCAATCCAAGGATCAGCCCGAAAATCCCGTCAAAAAACGCCGTCACCGCCCATGCCACAAACCCCGCAGCCACCGGCACCGCATGCACCGCCAATTCCGCCAGATGATGGATCTGGTCATACAGCCATGACCACCCCAGCACATCCAGCCCGTGCACCACGATATTGCCGCCCACCCACAGCATCGCCGCCGTGCCCACCGTCGACAGAAACGCCATCAGCTTTGGCATGGCCAGCACCAGCCCCCGCCCGAATGCCCGCATAGCCCCCGTGCGTGATGTCGCAGCAAGGCGCAGCCCCACATCATCCATCTTTACGATCAGCGCCACCACGCCATACACCACCACCGTGATCACAATCCCCACAATGGCCAGCGTAATGCCCTGCATCCATGGGCTGGGGCTTTCAATCGTGGCCAAGGCGATGGTCATGATTTCCGCCGACAGGATGAAATCCGTCTTGATCGCCCCCGCGATCTTTTCTTCCTCCAGATGGGCCGGGTCTTTTGTATCAAAATCCGCCTTAACCTCATCGTCGGCATGCGGCGCAAAGATGTGGAACACCTTTTCAGCGCCTTCAAAGCACAGATAGGCCCCCCCCAGCATCAACAGCGGCGTGATTGCCACCGGCAGGAACACATTCAGCAGCATCAGCCCCGGCAGCAGGATCACCAGCTTGTTCTTTACCGACCCAAGCGCAATCCGCCAGATGATCGGCAATTCCCGGTCCGCAGAAAAGCCGTGCACATACTTTGGCGTCACCGCCGCATCATCAATCACCACGCCCGCAGCCTTGACCCCTGCCTTGGCCGTCGCCGCGGCGATATCGTCAATTGACGCTGCCGCCAGTTTGGCAATCGCTGCCACATCATCCAGCAGGGCTATCAGACCGCTCATGTCGCTCTCCGGTTTCGCTTTGCCTCAGGTGCAACTTCATCTAGCCTGCCATGGGTGCAGGGAAAACAGCATGACCACCAAAGCCGCCATCATTCTTGCCGGTGTCATCATTCTGGCACTGATCCTGGACCGCGTGTTGAATGCGGGTACGGCAACCCTGTTCTTGATGCGCAAGATTGTCGGACTGGTGGAGTATGCGGCCTTCTGGCGTTGAACCTGCGCAAATCAGTTGAAACTTGCTGCTGTTTCTGGTTCTGCAACGCACACAAGTTTTTCCGGCAAGACCGGGCCATTTCAGGAGAATGCCATGACCGTCAAGGTTGCCATCAACGGGTTTGGCCGCATCGGCCGCAACGTGCTGCGCGCGATCATCGAATCGGGGCGCACCGATATTGAGGTGGTGGCGATCAATGATCTGGGCCCGGTGGAAACCAACGCGCATCTGTTGCGGTTTGATTCGGTGCATGGCCGCTTTCCCGGCACGGTCACGACGACGGCCACCACGATCGACGCAGGCCGTGGCCCGATCGAGGTGACGGCGATCAAGAACCCGGCTGATCTGCCCTGGGCGCATGTGGATATCGTGATGGAATGCACGGGCATCTTCACGTCCAAGCAAAAATGCATGGCCCATCTGGAAAATGGTGCCAAGCGCGTGCTGATTTCGGCGCCGGGTGATGGCGCGGACAAGACGATTGTGTACGGCGTGAACCACAACACGCTGACGAAAGATGATCTGGTGGTATCCAACGCATCTTGCACCACCAACTGCCTGTCGCCGGTGGCCTATGTACTGAACAACCTGATCGGCATCGAAAAGGGCATGATGACCACGATCCACAGCTATACGGGCGATCAGCCCACGCTGGATACCATGCACAAGGATCTGTACCGCGGCCGGGCGGCGGCGCTGAGCATGATCCCGACCAGTACCGGGGCGGCCAAGGCGGTAGGGTTGGTGCTGCCCGATCTGAAGGGCCGGTTGGACGGTTTTGCCATCCGGGTGCCCACGCCGAATGTCAGCGTGGTGGACCTGAAGTTCATCGCCAAGCGCGCAACCAGCGTTGAAGAAATCAATGCGGCGATCAAGGCCGCCGCCGATGGACCGCTGAAGGGCATTCTGGGCTATACCGAGGCCAAAAACGTATCGTCTGATTTCAACCATGACCCGCATTCAAGCGTATTCCACATGGACCAGACCAAGGTGATGGACGGCACGTTCTGTTCGATCCTGTCATGGTATGACAATGAATGGGGCTTCTCAAACCGCATGGCTGATACGGCCGTGGCGATGGGCAAGCTGATCTGATCTCTGTTGTTTTGTTGGTGAAAGGGCAGCTTTGGCTGCCCTTTTTTCATGCCAAAGCCATGCAAAAAACGCATAGCCGCACCGCAGCATTGGACGTTGTTTGCGGTAACAGGGCGGCCCATATTCGCCGTGCAAGGCAGAACAAGCAGACCCTTGCAGATGAGATGGAGAAGAAAATGAATGTAATTGCCCAGTTCAAGGAAGCGTTTGAAAAGCGCGCCCTTTACGTGAAGACCCGCGATGAAATCGCACAGCTGCCGCTGGATGTGGCGCTGGACCTTGATCTTTTTCCCGGTGATGCTGAACGCATCGCCTATGACGCCGTGTATGGCAAAGCCGCCTGATCGCTACGGCAGGACAGGATGCAAAGGCCCGTGTGCAGGAATGCGCGCGGGCCTTTTGGTTTGTCATTTCCCGGTAAAGGCAGGTTTGCGCTTTTGCAGAAACGCCATCACACCCTCGGTAAAGTCTGTGGTTGCACCGCACTGGCCCTGCCACACAGCCTCGGCGGCCAATTGTTCGGGTAAGGTGGCCGTGGCTGACGCGCGCAACAGCGCTTTGATTCCGCGGTAGGCAGTCGCAGGCCCGATGGCGAGTTTTGCGGCGCGGGCCTGCCAATGCGCGGCGAAATCCGCGTCGGGCACGCAGTCATAAATCATGCCCCAATCCGCCGCCTGCCGCGCCGGGATACTGTCGGCAAACAGCATCGCCCCCATGGCGCGTGGCATGCCAACCTGACGCGGCAGCCAATAGGTGCCGCCCGCATCGGGCACGAGGCCGATTTTCGTGAAGGATTGCGCGAAACTTGCAGACTCGGCGGCAATTACCACATCGCAGCCAAGCGCAAGGTTCGCCCCTGCCCCCACAGCCGGGCCATTGACAGCGGCAATGGTAGGGATCGGGCAATCGGCAATGGCCAGCAGCAAGGGTTCATATTCATCGCGCAAGGTGCGTTCCAGATCAACATCGGCCAAGGATTTGGCATCGGTCAGATCCTGCCCGGATGAAAACCCGCGCCCGGCACCCGTAATCACCAGCACCCGCGCCTCTGCCACTGCCCGCGCCACCGCCGCCTGCAATCCCTGCCGCACCGCACGGTTCAACGCATTCATCACCGATGCGCGGTTGATCGTTGCCACGGCCACGCCGTCTGTCAGGGTATAAAGCACGTCCATCAGGGCACCTTTTGCAGTTTTCGGCACCCTACCCTGCGCCCGTTGCCGTGCCAGCAAAACGCCGCGTCAATCGCCGGTCAGATCGCGCAAACGCGCCTGTTCCGCCTCGGTCAGATCGGCCTGTTCGCCCCGTTTGCGCGTGCTGGCCACGGCAATCGCCCCACCCGCCAGCAGCATGGCAGGGCCCGCCAACCATAACAGCCAGTTCAGCCCCCGCACCGGCGGGTTCAGCAGCACGAATTCACCGTAGCGTGCAACAAGGAAGTCCTTCACCTGCGCGTCCGTATCCCCCGCCACCAGCCGTTCGCGCACCAGAATGCGCAGATCGCGCGCGATGGAGGCGTTGCTGTCATCAATGCTTTCGCTTTGACACTGCACGCAGCGCAGATCGCGTGACAGCGCGCGCGCCCGCGCCTCCAACCCCGCATCAGGCAGCATTTCATCGGGCTGCACGGCCAATGCCGGCACCGCAAGGCACAGCCACAGGGCCAGCACCCGCATCATTCGGCAGGCACCGCTGCGGATTTGCGCGCGCCGGCGGCCACGCGGTAGCGCCGGTCAGACAGGCTGATCGCCCCGCCAAACGCCATCAGCAGCGCACCCCCCCACAGCCAGTTGGCAAAGGGTTCCACATAACTGCGCACCGCATAACCACCGCCATCCTGCGGATCGCCGATCACAAGATAAATGTCGCGGAACAGGCCGTAATCAATTGCCGCCTCGGTCGTCGGCATGCCTTGCACCGGGTAGAACCGCTTTTCGGGATACAGCACCGCCACCGGCGCACCATTCCGGAACACCGCCATTTCCGCCATCGTGGTGGTATAGTTCGGCCCGTTTGCCGCCGTCACCTTGTTCAGCACCACCTCGTAGGCACCAAGCGCGAAACGGTCCCCCTCCTGTACCACGCGGATATCCTCGATCTTCCAAGCGTTCATTGCTGCCACGGCAAAGATCGTCACACCAAGGCCCGCATGCGCCGTGGCCTTGCCCCAATCGGCGCGTGGCAAACGGCGCAGGCGGGCCAGCCGCGCAGCCACACCTTCGCGGCCCGTGCGCGACCAGATATCGGCCAAGGCCCCGAACACCACCCAGGCCCCCAGCATCACCCCAACCGGCCCAAGCGCTGACCGCCCGGTCTGCATGGCAAATGCCAGCCCGCCAAGCGCCACCGCCAGTATTGCCGCCGGCCACAGCCCCACCACGGCCCGGCCAACGGACCCGCGTTTCCACGCCAAAGCACTGCCCACCGGCAGGATCAGCCCAAGCGCCACCATGAACGGCGTAAAGGCCGCGTTGAAGAACGGCTCACCGACGCTCAACTTGGCCCCCCAACCGATTTCGGCCACCAAGGGCCAGATCGTGCCGACAAACACCACCAGCGATGACACCGCCAGCAGGATGTTGTTCGTCACCAACGCCCCTTCGCGGGATACCAGTGAAAACACCCCCTTCGCCTCAAGCACAGACGCCCGCGCGGCGTACAGCATCAGCGCGCCGCCGGTGAACACAGCCAAAATCAGCAGGATAAACACGCCGCGTTCGGGATCATTGGCAAAGGCATGCACGGATGTGATGACGCCAGACCGCACAATAAACGTGCCAATCAGGCTGAACCCAAACGCCAGAATGGCCAGCAGCACCGTCCACGCCTTCAGGCTTTCACGCTTTTCCACCACGATGGCACTGTGCAGCAGGGCCGCCGCAAACAGCCATGGCATAAAGGACGCGTTTTCAACCGGGTCCCAGAACCAGAACCCACCCCAACCCAGTTCATAATACGCCCACCAAGACCCCAGGGCGATGCCAATGGTCAGGAATATCCACGCAGCCAACGTCCATGGCCGCACCCAGCGGCCCCATGCGGCATCAACGCGGCCTTCGATCAGGGCGGCCACTGCAAAGGAAAACGCCATGCTCAGGCCGACATAGCCCAGATACAGAAACGGCGGATGAAAGGCCAAACCGGGGTCTTGCAACAACGGGTTCAGATCGCGCCCGTCCATGGGCGGAAATTCAAGCCGCAAGAACGGGTTTGATGTCAGCAGCATGAACAGCAGGAACGCCACGCCGATTGACCCCTGCACGGCAATCACGCGGGCGCGCAGAGAGGCCGGAAGATTGTCACCAAACACCGCCGCACAGGCCCCAAACAGCGCCAGAATCAGCACCCACAGCAAAAGTGATCCTTCGTGATTGCCCCATGTGCCCGCGATTTTATACAGCATCGGCTTCAGCGTATGGGAATTGACCACCACCACAGCCAGTGAAAAGTCAGACACGATGAACGCATGCATCAGCGCTGCAAACGCAAATGCCACCAGCAGCAGTTGCACCATGGCTGCGGGTTCTGCCACAGCCATCCACGCCCGGTTCCCACGATGTGCGCCCACCAACGGCACAATCGTTTGGATTGTGGCCACGGCCAGTGCAAGGATCAGGGCAAAGTGTCCGAGTTCAACAATCATGATCGGCCTCCTAGCAGCGTTCTAGCGCGAAGGCCCGCGCGCGACCATGGGCCAAACGTCACATCGTGGTGCGTAAGGTCAGCGTTTGCCCGCGCGCCGGGTCGACAGGATCAGGTTGGTTTCCGATTGCATCACGCCATCAATCTCGCGGATGCGAAAGATCACGCTGTCCAGATCCTCCAGCGTTTGCGCGGCAAGATCTGCGATCAGATCCCATTTTCCATTGGTCGAATGCACCGCTGTCACAGCCGCAAACCCCGCAAGCCGCGCCATAATGCGTTCGGCCCCCCGCCCTTCGATTCCGATCAGCATCAGGCCGCGCACCGGGGCGGGTGCTGCATCGGCGCGTGTCAGCACTGTAAAACCCGCGATGTCGCCCCGTTGTTGCAGCCGTTCAATGCGAATGCGCACCGTCGCCCGGCTTAGCCCAAGACGGGTTGCAAGATCAGACAGCGAAGCCCGCCCGTCGCGGCGCAGCTCTGCCAGAAGCCGGGTATCTGTATCGTCCAATTTGGTGATCTTTTCTATCGTTATGCACATATCTTTACGCATTTCGCGCAGCTTGGCGATGGCATGTTTCACAAACTGCGCAGAAATTGCCACAGACAGCGAAAGGCATTCCCATGGCACATACGATTCTGATTGGCGCACCTGTTGATACCGGGCAAAAGAACCCCGGCTGCATCATGGGGCCTGCCGCCTACCGTGTGGCCGGTCTGGCCGGTGCTTTGCGCGATCTGGGGCACGGGGTAGACGATTGGGGAGATGTCGCCTTGCCAGCCCTTGCCGACGTCAGCCACCCGAACCCGGCGGTGCATCACCTTGCTGAAACGTTGGGTTGGACGGATGTGCTGGCTGACCGCGTGGATGATGCGCTGTCGGCGGGTGGCATGCCCATCATCATGGGGGGCGATCATTCGCTGGCGCTTGGGTCTGTGGCGGCGGCTGCAGCATTTGCGGCCCGCAACGGGCGGCCCCTGTTCCTGCTGTGGCTGGACGCCCATTCAGATTTTCATACGTTTGACACCACCACCAGCGGCAATCTGCACGGCACGCCGTTGGCCTATATCGCCGGGCGTGATGGCTTTGCCCCCTTCCCCGCCTTTCCCGCGCCTGTTCCCGCCGACCGGATTTGCCTGTTCGGTATCCGGTCTGTTGACGCCGCCGAACACGCCGCCCTGTTGCACCATGACATTGCCATCAACGATATGCGCGTGCTGGATGAACAAGGTATCGTTGCCCCGCTGCGCACCTTTCTGAACCATGTGCGCGCCCATGGCGGCATGCTGCATGTATCACTGGACGTTGATTTCATGGATCCGTCGGTGGCCCCCGCCGTGGGTACCACCGTGCCGGGTGGCACAACCCTGCGTGAGGCGCATCTGGTGATGGAGGTGCTGCATGAAGCGGGCCTTGTCACCTCGCTTGATCTGGTCGAACTGAACCCCTTTCTGGATGAACGTGGCCGCACGGCCCGTGTGATGGTTGACCTTGTGGCCTCACTTATGGGGCGCAAGGTGTTTGACCGCATGACCCGAAGCCTTTGATCAGGAGCCTAGAAATGCTGACCCCCTCCAAACAAGCCTACGTCCCTTTTGTCAGTGTTGCCAATATGATGAAGCTGGTTCTTCATCTTGGCGTCGAACGCGTGATGGTTGATCTGGCTGCCGAGATTGAGGCTGATTTCATCCGTTGGCCGCTGTTTGACAAGACGCCGCGTGTGGCCAGCCATTCCGATGTTGGGGTGATCGAACTGATGCCCACGTCGGACGGCGAAACCTACGGGTTCAAATATGTGAACGGCCATCCGTCAAACATGAAGCAGGGCTTGCAGACCGTCACCGCCTTTGGCCTGCTAGCGGATGTCGCCACCGGCTACCCCCTGCTGCTGTCGGAAATGACGATCCTCACCGCCCTGCGCACTGCGGCCACCAGTGCGATGGCCGCCAAGTGGCTGGCGCCCAAGGGTGGCACCATGGCGCTTATTGGTAACGGCGCGCAGGCAGAATTTCAGGCGCTCGCGTTCAAGGCGATTTGCGGCGTGACCGAGGTCAGGATGTATGATATTGACCACGCCGCCACGCGGAAATGTGCAACAAATCTGGCAGGTTATGGGCTGAAGTTGATAGAATGCACCACCCCGGAGGAGGCTATCTTGGGCGCGCAGGTCATCACCACGGTTACGGCAGACAAGACGAATGCCACCATCCTGACCGATAACATGGTGGGTGCCGGCGTGCACATCAACGCGGTGGGCGGTGATTGCCCCGGCAAGACCGAACTGCACCGCGATATCCTGCTGCGCGCCGGCATTTTCGTGGAATACCCGCCCCAGACGCGGATTGAGGGCGAAATTCAGCAATTGCCCGCTGATTACCCGGTCACCGAACTGTGGCAGGTGATGGCGGGCACGACGGCTGGGCGCACCGACCCGGCACAAATAACGCTGTTTGACAGCGTGGGTTTCGCCATCGAAGACTTCAGCGCTCTGCGCTATGTCCTTGTAAAGCTGCGCGAAACCGGATTCTGTGATCAGCTTGACATGATCGCCGACCCCGACGACCCGCGCGATCTGTTCGGCATGCTGATGCGCGCTGGCTAAGGATCGCGGTAGGTGTGCAGCCCGCCCTGATAGTCACGGATCAGATAGCTGCCATCCGCTTGCAGCACCACATAATCGGCGGTGACCGGCATCTTGCCGAAACCACCGGGCACGTCGATGACATAGGTCGGCAGGCACAGGCTGGACACCTGCCCACGAAGTGCCGCCATCAGCGCCTGCCCAGACGCAATCGTGGTGCGGAAATGGCTGGTGCCTTGCGCCAGATCGCAATGGTGCAGGTAATAGGGCTTGATGCGCAGCCGGATCAGCGCGCGAAACAGCCCCTCCAACGCCTCCACCGTATCATTCACCCCCCGCAGCAGCACGGTTTGCGCCACCAACGGGATTCCTGCCCGCGTCAGCCGCGCAATCGCCGCTTCGGCCCCCGGTGTCAGTTCCTGCGCGTGGTTGGTGTGCACGGCCACGTATACCGTTTTGCCCACATCCAGTGCCGCCACCATGTCTGGCGTGATGCGCGCCGCGTCTACCACCGGAACCCGCGTATGCAGGCGGATCACCTCCAGATGCGCAATGTCTGACAAGGCCGCCAGAACCGCCCCCAACCGGCGCGGCGACAGCATCAGCGGATCACCCCCTGTCAGAATCACCTCACGCACGGCGGGGGTCTGGCGCAGGTAGGCATAGGCCGTATTCAATGCTGCATCCGGCAAGGCCCCGCTATCGCCCACTGTTTCACGCCGGAAACAGAACCGGCAATACACCGCACAGCTTTGCGTCACGGCCAGAATCACCCTGTCAGGGTAGCGGTGCGTGAGGCCCGGCACCGGCATATGCGCATGATCACCAATCGGGTCGGCGCGTTCTTCGGGCCTGATGGTCAATTCAGCAACAGATGGCACAAACTGCCGCGCCACCGCATCACCTGCGGCACAAATGGCAGCCTGCATGCCCGGTGTCAGCCTGATGCGGAATTGGTCGGCCACCTGCGCCAACGCAGTTGCATCATCTGCCTGCGCCAAGCCAGCCCGCACAAGGCCAGAAACCGTTGTCAGCGCTGTGGGGCGGGCGTTCACGCAAAGCTCCTGTAAAGGTGCGGGCTTATGCGCACAGAACGCGGCTTTGGCAAGGATGGCTAATGCAGCCGCCACTCCCCCACCACATTGCGCCATTCGCCGGGCGCAATCAGCCGCCGATGGGTAAACCGCACCGAATGAAGCGGGCCGTCGATCTGGTCGTGCCAGAATTCAATGAACTTGAACAGCACCGGATAATCGGGTGCCAGATCATAGTCCTGCCAGACATAGGTGTTCAGTACGTTGCGATAATCGGGCATCCGGTAGACCATTTCTGCCGTGGTCAATCCGTAGCCTTTCAGCATCAATTCCGTCTCGGTTCCGATCATGCCAACACTCCTTTCAAGGGGCAGCACCCAAAGCCTGCCACAGACAAATTAAGATTCAACAAAAACAATGTGTTATCACTTGGCATCTGCGGCTGCCAAAGCCCCTGCAAGCATCCATTGCACCGCTATCCCTAGTTGGTGTAAAAGGATTGCAACAAAATATGGGGTCATTCCCCGAAAGGCGCCCGTCACATGAACGACACACCCGAAGATATTGAAAACGCGGACGAAATGCCGCAGCGGCCCGAACTCACGGGTCCGCATGTCGATATCGTCGATGAAATGAAGACCGCCTACCTTGATTACGCGATGAGCGTGATCGTGTCGCGCGCGATTCCCGATCTGCGTGACGGCCTGAAACCCGTGCACCGCCGCATCCTGTACGCCATGCACGAAACCAACAACGCGCATGACAAACCCTACCGCAAATCGGCGCGGCCCGTGGGCGATGTGATGGGCAAATACCACCCGCATGGTGACAGCGCGATTTATGATGCGCTTGTCCGTATGGCACAGCCGTTTTCCATGAGCCTGAAGCTGCTGGACGGCCAAGGCAACTTCGGGTCGATGGACGGTGATAATGCCGCGGCCATGCGTTACACCGAAGTGCGGATGGATAAGCCTGCTGCGTTCCTGCTGGCCGATATCGACAAGGAAACCGTTGAATTCCAAGACAATTACGACGGCAAGGATCGTGAACCCACCGTTCTGCCCGCGCGGTTTCCGAACATGCTGGTCAATGGCGCTGAGGGCATTGCCGTGGGCATGGCCACGCGCATTCCGCCGCATAATCTGGGCGAGGTGATTGACGGCACGCTGGCCCTGATCGAAAACCCGGATCTGTCGACCGAAGCGCTGATGGACTATATCCCCGCCCCGGATTTCCCGACCGGTGCGATGATCCTTGGCCGCTCTGGTGCGCGCAAAGCGTATCTTGAGGGGCGCGGGTCGGTGATCATCCGCGCCAAAACGCGGGTTGAGGAAATTCGCAAAGACCGCTTTGCCATCATCATTGATGAGGTGCCCTATCAGGTGAACAAGTCGCGGATGATTGAAATCATCGCAGAACAGGTGCGCGACAAAAAGATCGAAGGCATTGCCCATGTGCAAGACGAATCTGACCGGATCGGCGTGCGCGTGGTGATTGAGCTGAAGCGTGATGCAACGGCCGATGTTGTCTTGAATCAGCTGTTCCGCTTTACGCCCATGCAGGTTTCTTTCGGCTGCAACATGCTGGCGCTGAACGGCGGGCGGCCGGAACAGCTGACGCTGCGCGATTTCCTAAGCTATTTCATAACCTTCCGTGAGGAAGTTGTTGCAAACCGCACCGCGTTTGAACTGCGAAAAGCCCGCGAACGCAGCCATATCCTGTGCGGTCTGGCCGTCGCGGTTTCCAACGTGGATGAGGTGGTAGCCACCATCCGCGCCTCGGCTGATCCGGCAGAGGCGCGCGAACGCCTGATGACGCGGCGCTGGCCTGCAGGCGAGATCATCCCCTTCATCAAGCTGATTGATGATCCGTCGCATCCGGTGAATGACGATGGCACCTATAACCTGTCCGAAGTGCAGGCCCGCGCCATTCTGGAATTGCGGTTGCAGCGGCTGACCGCGCTTGGTGTCAAGGAAGTGACCGATGAACTTCAGGAACTGGCGGCCAAGATCAAGGATTACCTTGAAATCCTGGGCAGCCGTGACCGGATCATGGCGATCATCAGTGAAGAGCTGCGTGAGGTAAAGGCGCTGTTTGCAGTGCCGCGCCGGACGGAAATTGCCGACTGGTCCGGCGATATGGAAGACGAAGACCTGATCGAGCGAGAGGATATGGTGGTGACCATCACCTCTGGTGGCTATATCAAGCGCACGCCTTTGGTGGAATTCCGCAGCCAGAATCGGGGCGGCAAGGGCCTGTCGTCAATGGCGACCAAGGAAGATGATGTGGTCACCACGCTTTTCGTGGCCAACACCCATACGCCGCTACTGTTTTTCACGACCAATGGCATGGTCTACAAGATGAAGACATGGCGCCTGCCGCTGGCAGGGCGCACGGCCAAAGGCAAGGCCATGGTCAACATTCTGCCCATTGAATCGGGGGTTTCCATCGCGGCCTTGATGCCAGTTGATGTGCCCGAGGACGCGTGGCAAAACCTGCAGATCGTGTTTGCCACATCGGACGGTGATGTGCGCCAGAACGATCTTTCGGATTTCACCAACGTCATGCGTAATGGCAAGATCGCGATGAAACTGCCCGATGGTGTGACGCTGGTGAATGCAGCCATTGCCGATGAAAACGATGATATCATGCTGGTCACCGAAGGCGGACGGGCGATCCGGTTTTCGACGCAGGAAATCCGCGTGTTCAAATCGCGTGGGTCAACCGGCGTGCGGGGGATCCGGCTTGGCGATGATGACAGTGTGGTCTCCATGGCGATCATCCGGCATTTCGAGGCGAGCCCAGAGGAACGCGAAGCCTATCTGAAACAGCGCCGCCTGATGGCGGGCGTGACAGAAGATGAGGCGGATGATGAGGAAGAAACCGTTGCGGCAGGTCAGCTTAGCACCGAACGTTACAGTGAGATGTCAGCCGCCGAAGACCTGATCCTGACCATCACCAAGGGCGGGTCGGGCAAGCTTTCGTCCAGCCATGATTACCCGGTGCGCGGGCGCGGCGGCATGGGCGTCAAGGCAATTTCGCCGGGGCCGCGTGGCGGGCGGATCGTGGCCTCCTTCCCGGTTGAGGCCAGCGATCAGATCATGCTGGCCACGTCCACAGGCCAATCCATCAGGGTGCCGGTGGGTCAGGTCAGTTTCCGTTCGCGGAGCGCGGGCGGGGTGCGGGTATTCAACGTGGGCGCGGATGAAGAGGTGGTGTCGGTCGCCCGTGTGGCCGAACAGGGCGATGAGCCCGCTTGAGGCGCGCCTTGCCGCCCTTGGGGCAGCGGGGGAAACGGTGACGTACGGCGTACTCGCGCGCGAACTGGGCTGGCGGATGGGGGCGTTGACGGCGGCGCTTGAGACGATGATGGCAGCGGATCATGCCGCTGGGCAGCCCCTGCGCGCCGTTGTCTGCGCGGGATGCCTGAACAATGGAATGCCGGCAGAAGGCTTCTTTCTCAAGGCCTTGGCGCTGGGACTTCACCTGCCCGACCGCGCTGATTTCGTGTCCACACAGCGTGCCGCCTTGCGCAGTCAACCGGGCAGCGCTACATCCGGCATATGACACAAACACTGAATATCATCGGCGGCGGGATGGCCGGGGCCGAGGCCGCATGGCAGGCGGCCCAAATGGGCGTGCGCGTGGTGATCCACGAAATGCGCCCGAAGGTTGGCACTTTTGCGCATCGCACCGGGCATCTGGCGGAAATGGTTTGCTCCAATTCCTTCCGGTCCGATGATGATGAACAGAACGCCGTGGGCCTGCTGCACTGGGAAATGGCCGCGGCGGGCGGTATCATCATGCAGACCGCGCGCGCGCACCGCTTGCCTGCGGGTGGTGCACTGGCGGTGGACCGTGATCCCTTTGCCGAGGCCGTCACCGCACGCCTGCTGGCGCATCCGCTGATTAGCGTTGAATATGATGAGGTTACAGCCCTTCCTTCAACAGGTCATTGGATCGTGGCCACCGGTCCGCTGACCAGTGGCACACTCGCCGAAAGCATTCGTACCGCCACGGGGGCCGAGGCGCTTGCGTTCTTTGATGCCATCGCCCCCATCGTCTATGCCGACAGTATCGACATGTCGCAGGCCTGGCTGCAATCGCGCTATGACAAGGGCGACACGGAGGCAGAACAGCAGGCCTATATTAACTGCCCGATGGACCGGGCGCAGTATGAGGCCTTCATAGATGCCCTGCTGGCCGCTGACAAAACCGTGTTCCACGCGGGCGAAACGGCGGGCTATTTCGACGGTTGCCTGCCGATTGAGGTGATGGCTGAACGCGGGCGCGAAACGCTGCGTTTTGGACCGATGAAGCCGGTGGGGCTGACCAATGCCCACGACCCGCAGATCAAACCCTATGCCGTAGTGCAACTGCGGCGTGATAACAAACTGGGCACGCTTTATAACATCGTGGGCTTTCAGACCAAGATGAAGCACGGGGCGCAAACCGCTGTTTTTAAAATGATTCCCGGACTGCAAGATGCCAGCTTTGCACGGCTGGGCGGCATTCACCGCAACACGTTCATCAACTCGCCCACCCTGCTGGATGACCAGATGCGCCTGCGCAGCCGACCGAACATCCGCTTTGCCGGCCAGATCACGGGGGTTGAGGGCTATGTGGAAAGCGCCGCCATGGGTCTTTTGGCGGGGCGCATGGCTGCGGCGGAAATAAAAGGCGAAACCCTGCCGCCTCCACCACCTGAAACGGCGATGGGATCATTGATCCACCACATCACCGGCGGGGCCGAGGCGAAAACATTTCAGCCGATGAACGTGAACTTTGGCCTTTTCCCGCCGATAGATGCCAAGGGTGGCCGCCGTGGCCGCAAGGACCGCTACAAGGCCTATACCGACCGGGCCAAGCAGGCGTTCACGGAATGGCTTTCGTAACCCGCTTTGCCCCCAGCCCGACCGGCCCTTTGCATCTGGGCCATGCTTATTCCGCGATCCTTGCGCATGATATGGCGCGGGCTGCGGGTGGGCGGTTCCTTTTGCGGATGGAAGATACCGATGTTGACCGCAGCAAAACTGCCTATGAAGAGCTGATCACGTCAGACCTGACATGGCTTGGCCTGACATGGGATGGGCCTGTCATGCGGCAGTCTGAACACATCGACCAATATAGCAGCCGACTGGAACCCTTGATTGAACAAGGGCTGCTATACCCTTGTTCCTGCACGCGTTCTGATATTCGCGCAGCCCTGTCAGCCCCACAGGAAGGCGTGGATTTCAATGTCTATCCTGGCATATGCAGGGGGCGGGCAATGCAATCACGCCTGCCCGCAGATGCGTTACGCCTTGATCTGGCGGCAGCACTGCGGCGGTTGCGGGCTGCTGATCTGGGCTTTACCGAAACCGGGCCACGCTACGCAGGACAGCATATACTGAACCCCGCCACCACCCTTGCCCGGATTGGCGATGTTGTTTTGTCGCGCAAGGGCGAAGATATCGTGGCCTATTTCCTTGCCGCAGCACTGGATGATGCAGATACCGGTATCACCCATGTGATCCGGGGCGAAGACCTGTTTGAATTCACGCCAGTGCAGGTGATCTTGCAGCATCTGTTCGGCCTGCCTACGCCCGTTTATCACCACCACCGCTTGATCCGGGATGATGCGGGCAAAAGGCTGGCCAAGCGCGATGACGCGCGCGCGCTATCCAAATACCGCGCAGAAGGGGCCAGCCCGGAAGATATCAGGCGCATGGTCGGGCTGCCCGCCCCGTAGGATGGGCAATACTGCCCATCTTACCCTAAAGAATATCCCGCACCGCGCACCGTGCGCAGAACATCGCCCGGCCCAAGCGCCTTGCGCAAACGCCCGATATGCACATCCACCGTCCGCGTATCGACATAGATATCGCGGCCCCAGACCCGGTCGAGCAGCTGTTCACGGCTGAACACCCGGCCCGGCTTTTCCATGAACGTCGAAAGCAGCCGGAATTCAGTGGGCCCAAGGCGCACTTCGCCCGCCCCCCGGTGTACGCGGTGGGTTTCAGGGTCTAGCCGGATGTCTGACCATTCCAGCACCACCCCCACCGTTGCAGGCCGCGTGCGGCGCAGGGCTGCACGCACCCGCGCGATCAGTTCCACCACGGAATACGGCTTGATGATGTAGTCATCCGCCCCGGTTTCCAGCCCGCGCACGCGGTCCACCTCTTCGGACCGGGCCGACAGCATGATGATCGGCACGGCACGCGTATCGGGGCGCAGCTTCAGGCGGCGGCAGACCTCGATTCCGCTTAAATTCGGCAGCATCCAGTCCAGCAGGATCAGATCGGGCGTCGCCTCAGCCACCCGCAGCAAGGCCTCCTCGCCGTCCGCGGCGCGCTCGACGCGGAAGCCTTCCTTCTCAAGATTATACTCAAGCAGGGTCGCCAGCGCGTCCTCGTCTTCGACCACCAGCACCAGGGGCGTCATGCGTGAAATGCCGGGCCGGTGACTTCGGGAAGGCTCACGCGAGGGCGCTCGCCATGCAGTTCCTCGCCGGTCACCTGGAAGTGCAGGATCTCGGCGATATTGGTCGCATGGTCGCCGATCCGCTCGAGGTTCTTGGCGATG
>JAYUZO010000147.1:0-13906 GCA_043751715.1 Rhodobacterales bacterium
TCGGGTGAATACGGCTTCGCGGTCTTCTTCTTTTGTGTCTGTTCCATAACGGGCAATTCTCCGAGAGTTTTGCCCTCCGGTAAACAAGGGGCGGTTCAGAGGGGCTGCACCTCATAAGCCGGTTAGGTAGCGCGGGCGAACCTGCAATGATCACGCATGGACAGAGACCAAGCAGCCCGTGCAGCAGGGCATCCCGAATGGGCAAGCCTACCAGCCACAAGACAAGGTGCACTCGACGGTGACGCCTTCCACTACTTTACAGGCATTCCGTGCAAGCATGGGCACGTCACGCCGCGTCAGCGCGCAGGCCGTGGCTGTGCGGGATGCGAGCAGGCGTTCCAGCAAGGCGATACCGCCCGAGCGGCAAAGTTGCGCTACAGCCGGAGCGATCACGGCAAATCGGTGATCCGCAAATATCACAAAGAAGTCTGGAACGGCTCGCCCGGTGATCGAGCGGACATTCGGAAGTATGAACTGCGCAAGATGAAGGCCGCGCCGAAATGGCTGACCAAAGAGCAGTTGCGGGAGATCGTGGGAATTTACGCCGAGGCCGACAGACGCGCAGCGAATACAGGGGTTCCGCATCATGTTGACCACGTCGTCCCGCTTGTTGCGAAGCACCCGGTCACGCGGCAACACGTTGCCTGCGGCCTGCATGTTCCGTGGAACCTTTGCGTCGAGACAGCAGCCGACAATCTGACCAAGGGGTGCTACTTCGACGGCTGGGCGTGACTTGCACTTGCCCAGTCACTGGGCTATTACGGCGACATTGCGGGCGTTGTGTAATGGTAAGACCTCTGCCTTCCAAGCAGAAGACGCGAGTTCGATTCTCGCCGCCCGCTCCATCACCCCCACCAGCGACGAAACACCGACCGCGTGGGCCTGCTGCTACGATTTTTTCGTGACCTACGATTTGCCTACGATGAGGGAATTTTTTGGTGGGCAAACGCTTGAAATGTTCACACATTTCACGGTTTGACCATATGTTTGGAAGGCTAAGGTCTTACCATTACACAACGCCCGCGCTGCCTGTCAGATAGCATTCCCGCGCCGTACCCTCAAGCTGCAATGGGCACAATCAGCGCAGGCCCTGCCGCCTTGTTTGAATTCACCGCCACGCCCACCCGCACGGCCGCCATCACCCCCGGTGGTGATGCCCGCATCAGCACCGCTGCCCCATGCCCCGCCTCACCCAGCCACAATGGCCAGTCTGCAGCCTCCAGCAACACCGCCTCGCGGTGGTGCAGGCCCTGCATCCCCGGACCCGCATCCGTTGATACAATCGCCACCGTGTCCATGTCGCCCCAGTGCTGCCAGATGCCCGCCAGGGCCATCGGCGCGCCGTCTTGCCGCGTGAAATACCACGGCAGCTTTTGGCGATCCGCCCCGGTTTCCCATTCATAAAAGCCACTCACCGGCACAATGCACCGCCGCGCCCGCACCGCATCGCGGAACGCGGGCTTTACCGCAATCGTATCGGCCCGCGCATTGATGATCAGCGGGCCGTCATTTACGGCCTTGTACCACCCCGGCACAAACCCCCACCGCATGGCCCGCAACCGCCGCCCACCATCCGCCGTCACCACCATTACCGCATTTGTGGGGCACACGTTGTAATTCGGCCCCAAGGGCAGATCATTGCCCGGCAGCGCGTCAAACATCGCGGCCAGTGCTTCATTCGGATGGGTGATCGTAAATCGTCCGCACATGCACGCATTAGCCACGCCAACGCCAAAAGGCGCAACGCTGATCATCATCTTTGCACAAATATCCCATCGGGGTGCGGGGGTGTAAAACCCCCGCCCCTTGGCCCTACTTGCGCGTGATCCGCCCATCGGTGAACGGCGTGTATGGCCCCACGCCCACCATGTATTCCGCCACCACATCCGCAAGGTCCGGCCCGAAATCATAGGCCTTGGCCGCCGTCTTGAACGATGCAAACCCATCACCGCCGTTGCGCACATAGTTGTTTGTCACCGCCAGATACACTGCCGCTGGGTCAATCGGCGCCCACGCATCACCGCCGACCAGCACCATCACATCGCTGACCCGCGCCCCGGCTGGCAGCGCCGGATCAAATGTGTATTTTAACCCTGCCACCTGCAGGAACCGACCGGCACCTTCCTCTACCAAGCTGACCCCGTTTTCCAGTGCTGCAATCACCCCGGCACCATCAACTTCAAACGTCGCCAGCGTGTTCTGAAACGGCAGCACCGTCAGCACCTCACCCATCGTCACCGGCCCTGCATCAATGCTTGCCCGCAGGCCGCCGCCATTGGCCAGGGCAATTGTCACACCCTGGTCTGCCACCCGCGCCAGCATCGCTTCGGCCACCAGATTGCCCATCTGGCACTCCACCGCGCGGCAGCTTTCCCGCGCCCCATCAATCGCCGCCACCGCCTCGGCCACCACCCGGTTTTTCAGCTCTTCAATCGGCCCACCCAGTTCCGCAATCCGCGCCGCCATCGGCCCATCCGGCACCACGCTTGCATCCAACAGGATTGGCGCACCTTCGATATCAGTCACTTTGCCTGCGTCATCAAACGTCAGGATCAGATGCCCCAGATACTTGGAATAGGAATAGGCCGTCACCACAGGCACCATCGTTCCATCGCCTTGTGCGATAAGGGTCGGATATTGCGCTTGTCCTTCCTCTGGCTGCGCCAGCATCAGCGTGTGGCTGTGCCCGCCCACAACGGCATCCAGCCCCTGCACATCACCGGCAATGATCTGATCCAGTGGAAAACCCACATGGGTCAGCGTCACAATCTTTGTCACCCCTTCGTCCGTCAGCGTCTGCACATCGGCCCGCAGCGATTCTATCTCATCCTGAAACAAAACGTCCGGTCCCGGCGATGACGACTCCACTGTGTCGGTCGCCAACGCAGAAATGATGCCGATCTTTTCGCCTGCCACCTCCAGCACGACATGGTTTTGAACCTTGCCCGCCAACAGGTTTGACCGGCTCAGATCAAGGTTGCCTGACACCAATGGTGCATCCAGCAGATCTGCAAAGGCTGCAAGTTCGGCTGGACCATCGTCAAATTCGTGATTGCCCACCGCCATGGCATCAAAGCCGATATCGTTCATCAACTCGGCCACCAAAGCGCCCTTGTAGGTGGAATAATAAAGCGACCCCTGAAACTGATCGCCCGCATCCAGAACAATCACATTGCCACCCTCGGACCGGATCTGGTCGCGCAGCGTGTTGATCGCCGTCTTCATCCGCGCCATGCCGCCAAAGCATTTGTTTTCGGCAGCTTCTTCCGCCGAACAGGTCGAATCAAATTCGTTGATCGGTTCAATCCGGCTGTGCAGATCATTGGTATGCAGAATGTGCAGGGTGTAATCAGCCTGCGCAATGGCAGGAAACAGAATGGCCGCAGTCGTCAGCAAAAAACGCATCGCAGAACCTCATTCTGGGGTTGATCTGAACAGCCTGACATCAACCAGAGGCCGTCACCACACCCCTTGTTTCCGCTGCATGCAACATCGGCGTGACAGCGCTTGGCATTGACCATTTCGCAGGCACCGTGCATGGATCACGCCTATGTTGATCTACAAAATCTTCCGCCGTCCCGAATGGGATGCCTTCCGCGCCGCCGGTGTGACCACGGGCGCGCCCATCGACATCGTCGATGGCTATATTCACTTTTCTACCGCAGCGCAGGTTGCCGAAACCGCCGCCAAACATTTTGGCAGCGAAAGTGATCTGGTCTTGCTGGCGCTGAACCCCGATACGCTGGGCGATGCCCTGAAATGGGAGGCGTCGCGCGGCGGGCAGTTGTTTCCGCACCTCTACCGCCCCTTGCGTGCGGCGGATGTGATCTGGGATAAATCCCTGCCCCTGGGTGCCGCTGGACACATCTTCCCCGAGGGCGTCTGGTGAGCGTTTACGAATCTGCAGGCCTTGCCCTGCTGCGCCGCTTTGATCCTGAACGCGCGCACAGCCTTTCCCTGCTGGCGCTGCGCACGGGTTTGGCCCCGCTGCCGGGCCTTGTCACCTCACCCCGGCTTGCCACCACGCTGGCGGGCATGTCGCTGCCCAACCCCGTGGGCCTTGCTGCAGGGTATGACAAGAACGCCACGGCCATCGGCCCGCTGTGCCGCGCGGGATTTGGCTTTATCGAGGTGGGTGCCGCCACGCCCGTGGCACAGGACGGCAACCCCAAACCGCGCCTTTACCGCCTGACGGAAGACCAGGCCGCCATCAACCGGTTCGGGTTCAACAACGAAGGGGCGGCGGCCATTGCCCCGCGCCTTGCAGCACGCCCGCCCGGCCCGGTGCCCGTAGGCCTGAACCTTGGCGCCAACAAAACCGCGGTTGACCGCGCCGCTGATTTTGCATCCGTGCTGGCCACCTGCGGGCCGTTCGTCGATTTCGCCACCGTCAATGTCAGCAGTCCCAACACTGAAAAACTGCGCGATCTGCAAGGGCCCGCCGCCCTGACCGCCCTTCTGACCCGTGTAATGGAGGTGCGCGCCTCCCTTACCCGCCCGATCCCGGTATTTCTGAAAATCGCGCCCGATCTGGCGGATGATGATCTGGCAGCCTTGGCCGAGGTCGCACTGGCCAGCGGCATTGCCGGGATCATTGCCACCAACACCACGCTTTCCCGCGATGGTTTGAAAAGTGCACATGCCGGGCAAACCGGTGGCCTGTCCGGCGCGCCCTTGTTCGAAAAGTCTACCCGCGTGCTGGCGCGGTTGTCACAACTGACCGATGGCAGATTGCCATTGATTGGCGTCGGCGGCATCAGCACCGCCGCACAAGCCTATGCCAAAATTCGCGCCGGGGCCTGTGCCGTGCAACTGTATACAGCCATGGTCTATCATGGCATCACCCTTGCCGCGCGGATTGCGCGCGAGCTGGATGGGCTTTTGTCCCGCGATGGGCATGCCTCTGTTGCGGCCGCAGTCGGCACTGATCGTCAGCGCTGGCTTTGACCCGGCACAGCCGGTGCCCAAATTTTTCAGAAAGTCTTGCGCTCATCCCGCGCCGTTAACGAACGCCATTCATAAAAAATTCATTAAATTGAACCAGCCCGCCGATTGATTTCATAAGTTCGAAAAGCGTCCCACGCGGGGACACCGCCTTTTCAGAACGCCTTGAACGTCATCGTGGTCAGCGTGCGCACGATCCCCGGAATGTCAAACAGCCGCCCTGACAGATAGTGCCCCACGTCCTCACCCTCGGGGATATAGACCTTGGCCAGCAGATCATATTCCCCGCTGGTCGAGAACAACTCGCTTACCACCTCACGGTCATAAATCGCATCGGCCACCTGATAGGTCTGGCCGGGGGTGCAACGAAACTGAACGAACACGCAATTCATGGGGGATCCCTTTTGATAGCCAGCCTAACTTGCCTCGATGTAAACCGAAAGCCCCGGCCTGATCATGGCAGCCGGATCATCGCGCCCCGATATAGTCAGCCAGTTGTGACAACTGATGCGCCACACCGCCCTTTCGCGTGGCAACGGTTTCACTGCCGTCCAGAAATACACCTGTTTCTGTGACCCGCAACAGCGTGCCCCCAGCCTGTGCAACACATTCCAGACAAGACACAGATAATGAAATCCTCATAGCACCTTTTGCGATGGCATAGGCGGTAACGATCCGCCGGTCCGGGACAATATCATCGTAGCGCGTGGTATCGACATAGGGCACTTCGCCGGTCGGCCCGAAGGCAAAGCTGGCCCCACCCCCGACACGAAAATCAAAGTCTGCAATATCGAACTGCCAACCTTGTGCAGGAGCGGCCCACCGCCTGATCTGCCCAGGCTTCGACCAGGCCTCAAACACACCGGCTGGCGGTGCGGCGAAGTGGCGTTCGACGGAAAAGCTGCCTTAAACCGCTGCAAAATCATTCATCTGTCGCCTCCCCCTGCGCTTCATCTGTCAGGAATTTTGCCAGCCCTGACAATTGGTGTTCCACAAACCGCCGCCGCGCTGTGATCCAACCTTCGGCCCGCGCGAGTGCTTCAGGCGAAAGCCTGCATTTCCGGACCCGCCCGCGTTTTTCGCTGGTCACCAACCCGCAGCCTTCCAGCACGGCAAGGTGTTGCATCACCGCAGGCAGCGAGATCGGCAATGGTTCTGCCAGATCGCTTACCGAACGCGGACCATGCGTCAATCGTTCGACGATTGCACGACGGTGGCCATCGGCAAGCGCCTGGAACATGCGGTCAAGCTGGAGCTCATGGTTCATCATATGCTTAACTAATCGCAAGCAATTAGTTAAGTCGATCATTAAGTTTTGCGTATGCCTGCACGCAACGTGCGTGTCAGAACGGCCCGGCTTCCCCACCCGCATCAAGGCTTAACGGGGCTGCCGCGCGGGGCAGATCGGCAATCGTCAGCCCCGCCACCGGTTTGGCCAGCCGGTACCGTGTTACCCATAACAACCGCTTTTCCGCCCGCGTGATCGCCACATAGGCCAGCCGTTTCCACAAGGGCAGCCCCGCCTCCATCCGCCCCGATTGGGCGGCGGCAAACAGATCGGGCGCGAACACCTGCACATCCGGCCACTGTGACCCTTGCGCCTTGTGAATTGTCACCGCAGCCCCGTGCAGAAACGCCGCCCCCATCTTGGCCGCATGCGGGATATAGGGTTCCGCCTCATCCGGCTTTTCGATCTTGATGATGGATGCCGCTGAAACCTGCGGCTCTTCTGCCCCCACCACATGCAGCTTGGCAAACCCGTCGCGGTTGCCCGGCCCCAGATAAATGACCTGCGCGCCCTTGATCAGGCCCCGCGCCTCCAGATCAATGCGTTTCTTGCGGTGCTTGAGCGGCAGTTCGATCCCATCGCATATCAGCGGCTCACCCGGCAGCAGTTCAAAATCCGGCGCGTCATGCACCGTACGAAAGCCCGTAATCAGTCTGATCCGCGTTGCATTGCGCCACACCAGCACCGGGGACCGCGCCATCAGGTCACTGTCTGCGCGTTCTGTCACCACCACCCGCGCGTCATTGCGCGCCGCATCCTGAACCAACCGTTCAAACTGATCATAGCCCAACCGATCATCTGCCAGTGCGTGCGCCAGATCAAGGATCGGGTTATCCGCCGTTTGCCGGTGAATGCGGTTCAGCACCAGCTTGCGCGTGCCTGCCATCCGGTCAAACACCATTTCGCCTGACTGCATCACCGGGGCCAACTGTGCGGGATCACCAAACAGCACCAGCGTTGGAAAAATCTCGCGCAGGTCTGCAAACTGCCGCTCATCCAGCATCGACGATTCGTCAACAAAGCCAATATCCAGCGGTTCTTCGCGGCGCTTCCAGCCTTTGATGAAATCGCTGCCCTTCAGCCCCGCCGCCGCCAGTGCACCCGGAATAGATGCGACAGACTGGTAGAATGCATGCGCCCGGTCCAACGCCAGATCGGTCAGGCCCTCTACCACCGGGCGCGGGCCGTTGCCTGCCAGCCATTCAGCAATCTTTTCATACTGCGGATCATAAAGCGGCGTATACAAAATGCGGTGGATCGTGGTCGCCGGCACCCCGCGCAGGCGCAGCACTGATGCCGCCTTGTTGGTGGGCGCCAGCACCGCCAGCGTGCGACGGTCTTTTTTGCGCTTGCCTTCGTAATCACCCGACACCACGGTCACGCCCGCTGCCACAAGCGATTTGGTCAGGTTCGCCAGCAGCATGGTCTTACCCGACCCCGCCTTGCCAACCACCGCCAGCACGGATGTTTTGCCTTCGGGGGCCGGGCTGGTGGTGCCTTCGCCCAGATCAATGCCCACCGCAAGAAGTTCGGCCGAAACGCGGTCATGCGCTTCGGCCTGATCTTCGGACAGAGTCAGGGAAATGATATTCATGCCCCAACCATAAACGCAGGCGATGCCAAGGACCAGAGAGGGTTAGCGGTTCTGGCTGGCCTCCAGCGTGTCTTCAAACGTGCGCAGCCCGTTGCGCGGCGCCTGCACCAGCACCGCCATATTGCCGGGTTTGTGTTCGTTACGCCGCATCTTCATATGCGCTGCCGGAATCTCATCCCACGGGAACACCTCGCTCAGGCACGGGTCCAGCCGCCGTTCGATCATCAACTGGTTGGCCGCACTGGCCTGTTTCAGGTTCGCGAAATGGCTGCCCTGCACGCGCTTTTGGTGCATCCACAGATACCGCGCATCCAGCGTCAGATTGAACCCCGATGTGCCCGCACAGATCACCACCATGCCACCACGTTTGACCAGAAATACCGATACCGGAAACGTCGCCTCGCCCGGATGTTCGAACACCATGTCAACGTTGTTGCCCTTGCCCGTGATATCCCAGATCGCCTTGCCGAATTTGCGCACCTCGTTGAACCACACCTTGTATTCGGGGCTGTTCACCGTTGGCATCTGGCCCCAGCAATTGAATTCCTTGCGGTTGATTACGCCCTTGGCACCCAGCCCCATCACGAATTCGCGCTTGTCCTCTTCGGACACCACACCAATCGCATTGCCGCCCGCCGCGTTGATCAGCTGTATCGCATAGGACCCCAGCCCGCCCGACGCCCCCCAGACCAGCACGTTCTGGCCCGGCTTTAATTCATGCGGTTCATGCCCGAACAGCATCCGCCAGGCCGTGGCCAGCGTCAGCGTGTAGCACGCACTTTCCTCCCATGTCTGATGCTTGGGCCGCCGCATCAATTGCTGCGCCTGCACACGAGTGAACTGGGCAAAACTGCCGTCCGGCGTCTCGTATCCCCAAATTCGCTGGCTGGGCGAAAACATCGGGTCACCGCCGTTGCATTCCTCATCATCGCCATCATCCTGATTGCAATGCACCACAACCTCGTCGCCCACTTTCCAGCGTTTAACCTTGTCACCCACCGCCCAAACGATGCCCGCCGCATCAGACCCCGCAATGTGATAGGGCATTTTATGGCTGTCAAACGGACTGATCGGTTGGCCCAAAGCCGCCCAAACCCCGTTGTAATTCACGCCTGCCGCCATAACCAGAACCAGCACTTCATTGCTGTCAATCGAAGGCGTTTCAACCACCTCAACCAGCATGGCTGTATCCGCCTCACCATGGCGCTCGCGGCGGATTGCCCAAGCATACATCTGTGCGGGCACATGCCCCAGCGGGGGCATTTCGCCCACGTCATACAGGTCTTTCACCGGCGCATCATAGGCGACAATTGCGTTTTGCGTGTCCAAAGCCATCCAAAGCCTCCCAAGCGAATGCCGCAGTGCAGAATCACCGGGCCCTGTCGCTTGGGATATAAAGTTGCGCGCAAGAAAGCAACCTTTTGATGCGCGCTTTTGTAACTTTATGACTTTGCGGTTAGTTGATTGTCACCGAAGACACCCGGCACACATCCACGCCATACGTCTCACGCGTGGCACCATTGGCAAGTTCGGCCTTGAAATCGAACGTGCAAAAGCCCGTGCCATCATCAAAGTTGACGCTGACAGTCCGTCCGCGCGGCAGGATATCTGATCCCAGAATATCTTCCTCCCAGGAACTGGTGCCCGCGTTCGATCCGTAAAACCGGATGATATCCTGACCCGTGTTGTTGATCACGGTCACGTTGCGGTTTTGCGCACCGGTCGTGTAGGTGGTGGTCGTCGTCTCAACGCAAGCCGCAAGTGCAAGGCTGGTCAGACCCAAAAGGAAAGTATGGCGCATATTCAATTGGTGTGTCCCTCAGTTATCCCGGAACAGCCCGGATCGCGTCACGTTAAGGTGATGCGTCGATCCGATCAACACTGCTGTTACCGCTGGCGGAATTCCTTACCCGCTGCTGCACCGGGGCTGCGTAAAAGCCCACTATTTGGGCATCTGTCACCTGCAGGCCATCGGGTCCGTCCTGCACCACCCCGCGCACAATCAGCGGCTCCAACCCCTCGGTCATGATCTGCCCAATACCCTGCGGCGGCAGGCGCAGCACCGCGTCACCCCTTTGCAACAAGGCAATCAACTGGTCCAGCCGCGCAGGCAAGTCAGCCCGAGTGATGCCCCCCTCCATCAGCGCTGCCGCCACCAGTGGCACTGGCAGCACCGGCACTACCTGCACGATCGCCGCCATCAGGCGCGCACCCAGAGCCTCAATCGGGTCGGCCTGCCCTTCGGCCAGAAACGCGCGCAACGAAACCGGCTGTCCGAAACTGGCCGCCGCCGTGCCAAACCCCTTGAACGTGCCCCGCATCCGGCCCCACAGGATTTGCACTGTTGCCTTCAGAATCGCCAAAGGCCGCGCCCGGAACGTGCGCGTGCCCGCCGCCGCCGCACCCGTCAGCACCCGGTCTTCCAGCACCCGGTCATAGCCAATGCCCACCGGCACGAACAAAACATCCCGGTCCCCCAGCGTGTAACCCGCCACGATATATGACAGCAGGCCCATCTTTGCCGGCCCCACCTGCCCGTCCAGTGACAGCCCGCCTTCGGGGAACATCGCCTGGGTGACCCCATCATCCGTCGCCATCTGCACATAGCGCGCCAGCACCCGCCGATACAGCGCATTGCGCGATTTGCGCCGGATGAAATAGGCCCCCATATTGCGGATCAACCAGCTTAACGGCCAGATCCGCGCCCATTCACCCACCGCATAAGACACCGCAGACCGCGTGGACACCAGCCACGTCACCAGCACGTAATCCATGTTGCTGCGGTGGTTCATCACGAAAATTACCGTGGCCTTCGGGTCAATCTGCGCCAGAGCCGCATCCACCTTGCCCACCCGCACCCGGAACAACAGGCGGCTTAACCACTTGGCCGCCCGCGCGCCGAACCCGAAATAGAAATACGCCGAAAACGACGGCACGATTTCATGCGCATAGGTGCGCGCCTCGGCAAAGGCGACTTCGGCCGGAATGCCGGCTTCCGCCGCGTGTTCGGTCACCGCTTCCAGCACCTGCCGGTCATAGGCCAGCCGCGACACCATATCCTTGCGCGCCGCAAACCGGAAAGGCTGCAACTGCCGGTCCAGCCGTGTGTTGACCTGCGCCACCATGCGTTCAATCCGGCGGCGGAAAAACCACCGCACTGTCGGCACCAGAATGCGGTCCAGCGCCGTGCCTGCAGCCAGCGCAATGATCACCACCAAAAGCCAAAGGGGAAGCGCCACGGTCGTCATGACCACAGGCTTCCCCATTCAGGTACGGTCTGTAAAGCCTCAGTTGTACGTGAAGGACGAGATTTCGCAGATGTTGATGTTTTCCTTGATCAGCTGTTCGCCATCATCAAAGACGGCCAGAAAATCAAACTTGCAGTAGCCCGACGCATCATCAAAGTTGACTACAACCGATGACCCCGATGGCAGCACGTCATTGCCCAGAATATCTTCTTCCCAGGATGACGTGCCAGTGTTCGACCCGAAAAAATTCACGATCGTGTAGCCAGTGTTGTTGATGATCGTCACCCGCCGGTCCAACGCCGCAGCAGGGGCGGCAATCGCAAGGCTCAACAAGGTGGCAAACGCCGCTTTCTTGAAATGAAACATGTCCTATCCTTTCGTTCAATAAGCCCGCAAAACGCGGAATAACGATAGGAATGCACTGTTTCACGCCCTAATCAAACGAAATTTGACGCCGGTAAGGAATATCTTACAACCGCCAAGACTTGGCATTTCGACTGCGTCAAAGGCGGTTTCAGGGGTTGATCGTAAAGGTCGCAATCTCGCAGACGTTCACGTCTTTTTTCACCAGTTCGGTGCCATCATCAAAAATGGCACGGAAATCGAACCGGCAATAGCCCGTTGTATCATCAAAATTGACCACCACCGTCGCGCCATCTGACAGCACATCGCTAGACAGCAAATCTTCTTCCCAGAACGTCGTGCCCACGTTCGATCCGTAAAAATAGCTGATCGTGAAACCGGAATTGTTCACAATCGTCACCTTGCGGTCCAGTGCGACAACAGGCGCAGCAAGGGCCAGCATCCCGGCCGCCAGAATAAAGGGCGCAAACAGTTTCATACCGATCTCTTTCATCACGTGAACCAATATGCCTAAGGAAACACCCCTGCGCCCCATACGCAACTGCATTTTGCCGATGCCGCAATGCAGCGAATTGACAAGGTCATAAAGTTACGCGCATACAACGTCATATGTAAGTAAATTGCGCGATCGGATTCGCCATGACTCAGAAAGACGTCCCCTGGCTGTTCCGCACCTATGCCGGGCATTCTACCGCAGCCGCGTCCAACGCGCTGTATCGCGGCAATCTGGCCAAGGGGCAGACCGGCCTGTCTGTCGCGTTCGATCTGCCCACGCAGACGGGGTATGACAGTGACCACGAACTGGCGCGCGGCGAGGTGGGCAAGGTCGGCGTGCCGGTGGGCCATCTGGGCGATATGCGCGCGCTGTTTGCCGACATCCCGCTGGATCAGATGAACACGTCGATGACAATCAACGCCACGGCCCCCTGGCTGCTGGCGCTGTATATTGCCGTGGCCGAGGAACAGGGGGCAGATGTCGCTGCCCTGCAAGGCACCGTGCAGAATGACATCATCAAGGAATATCTGTCGCGCGGCACCTATATCTGTCCGCCGGAACCATCGCTGCGTCTGATCACCGATGTGGCCGCCTACACGCAGGAACACCTGCCCAAGTGGAACCCCATGAACGTCTGTTCATATCATTTGCAAGAGGCGGGTGCCACACCGGAACAAGAGCTGGCCTTTGCCCTTGCCACCGCCTGTGCCGTGCTGGATGATCTGCGCGCCAAGGTGCCCGCAGACCAGTTTCCCGCCATGGTGGGGCGTATTTCGTTCTTTGTGAACGCTGGTATCCGTTTCGTGACTGAACTGTGCAAGATGCGCGCCTTTGTCGATCTTTGGGATGAAATCTGCGCGACCCGGTATGGTATTACTGACCCTAAATACCGCCGTTTCCGCTATGGCGTGCAGGTCAATTCGCTGGGTCTGACCGAACAGCAGCCCGAAAATAACGTCTACCGCATCCTGATCGAAATGCTCGCCGTCACGCTGTCCAAAAGCGCCCGCGCCCGCGCCGTGCAACTGCCCGCCTGGAACGAAGCGCTTGGCCTGCCGCGCCCCTGGGATCAGCAATGGTCATTGCGGATGCAGCAGATTTTGGCGTTTGAAACCGACCTGCTGGAATATGATGACCTGTTCGATGGCAACCCCGCGATTGACCGCAAGGTGACCGCACTGAAAGATGGCGCGCGGGCGGAACTGGCGCTGATTGACCAGATGGGCGGTGCCGTGGCCGCCATCGCCTACATGAAGGGCCGGTTGGTTGAGGCGAACGCAGACCGCATCGCGCGGATTGAATCAAAGGAAACCACCGTGGTTGGCGTGAACCGCTATACCACCACCGAACCATCGCCGCTGACCACGGGTGATGGCAGCATCATGATGGCCGATCCTGCGGCCGAGGCTGACCAGATTGCGCGGCTGACCGCGTGGCGCGTTGCACGCGATGAACAGGCGGTCACAAATGCGCTTGCCGCCCTGCGCCATGCCGCACAAACCGGCGCAAACATCATGCCCGCATCCATTACCGCCGCGCGCGCCGGTGTGACCACGGGCGAATGGGGCGGCGTGATCCGCGCCGCGTTCGGCCAATACCGCGCCCCCACCGGCGTATCGCAAAGCCCCTCCAACCGCACCGAAGGGCTGGAACCCATCCGCGATGCCGTGGCCGCCGTTGCCACCAAACTTGGCCGTCCCCTGAAATTCCTGATGGGCAAGCCTGGCCTTGATGGCCATTCCAACGGGGCTGAACAGATCACCGCGCGCGCGCGCGATTGTGGCATGGACATCCACTACGAAGGTATCCGCCTGACGCCTGCGGAAATCGTCGCCGCCGCAACTGAACAGCGCGCCCATGTGGTGGGCCTTTCGATCCTGTCGGGCAGCCATTTGCCCCTGATCCGCGATACGCTGAACCAGATGCGCGCCGCAGGCCTTGGCCATATTCCCCTGATCGTGGGAGGTATCATT
>JAYUZO010000148.1:0-6270 GCA_043751715.1 Rhodobacterales bacterium
CAACAGCCCCGCCGTCAGCGCTGCCAGTACCGCAACCGGGGCCGCGACCCCGTTGGTCACCAGAACCGCCGCCACCGCCCCGCTGATCGCCATCACCGCGCCTACCGAAAGATCAACACCTTTGGTCGCGATCACCGCTGTCATGCCAATCGCCAGAATGGCCACGGGTGCGCCCCGATTCAAAACATCAATCAGGCTGCCGAAAAGGCGGCCATCCTGCCAGCTGATATGAAAAAACCCCGGAAACAGCAGCCAGTTCACAAATAGCACCGACGCCAGCGCAATCACCTGTGGCCGGAGCAGGAACTGTGCAAACGGGCGCGGCCGCTCGGTTGGTGGCCGCGATATGGGCCGGATATCTGCCGTCGGACGGGTCATGCGCCCACCCCGGCTGGCATTCCGGCAATGGCCTGCACAATCGCATCAGGCGCAATTTCGTCGCCCGCCAATTCCGCCACCATCGCGCGGTCGCGCATCACCACGATGCGGTTGGAATAGGCCACCACCTCGTCAATCTCGGATGAGATGACAAACAGCGCCAGCCCCTCTTCGCGCAACCGGTTGATCGTGCGCACGATTTCGGCATGCGCACCCACATCAATGCCGCGCGTCGGTTCATCCAGGATCAAAAAGGTTGGGTCAATCGCAGCCAGCGCGCGAGGATCACCTTTTGCTGGTTCCCGCCCGACAAAAGGCGCACCGGCATATCGTGGCTTGCCGCGCGGATATCCAGCGCCTCGGCATTGCGGCCCGCCAGTTCGATCTGATCATCGCGGTTCAACGCGCGGAACCAGCCCAGCTTGGCCTGCAACGCGATGATGATGTTTTCGCGCACCGACAGATCGCCAAATATGCCGTCCAGCTTGCGGTCCTCGGGGCAAAATCCAAATCCAGCCGCCACCGCCTGCGCCGGGTTACGGATGGTCACAGGCTTGCCATCCACCCAGACCTGCCCGCCATCCGCCGCATCAACCCCGAACATCAGTCGCGCAACCTCGGTCCGACGAGACCCCAGCAGGCCTGCCACCCCCACAACCTCGCCTTCATGGATCGCCAGATCAAACGGCGGCATCCCCTTGCGGTTCAGCCCCTTGAACGCCACGCGCACCGCACCCTGCGCCCCCCCGGCCAATGCCGTTGTATGATGATCCAACGTCAGATCCTTACCCAGCATCATGCGCACCACATCCGTGGTGTTCAGCGCAGCAATCGCCTGTGTTGCCACCTTTTTGCCGTTGCGCAGAATGGTCACCCGGTCTGCCAGATCAAACACCTGATCCAGAAAATGCGTGATGAAGATGATCGCCAGCCCCTTGGCCTTTAACCCCCGCACCGCATCAAACAGGCGCTGCACTTCCGTTCGGTCAAGGCTGGCCGTTGGTTCATCCAACACCAGCACCTTGCCCGACAATTCCACCGCCCGCGCAATCGCCACAATCTGCTGCACCGCCACCGAAAATTCCGAAAGTTCCGCCCGGACGTCAATATCCAGCCCATAGCGCTGCATCAGATCCTTGGCCTTCGCCTCAATTTGCTTGCGGTCCACAAGGCCAAAGCGCGTTGGCTGCCGCCCCAGAAACAGGTTCTCCGCCACAGACCGGTTCGGCAGCAGGTTCACCTCTTGGTACACCGTGCCAATGCCGTACCCTTGGCCGTGCAGCGGGTCGCGCAGCGTGATGGGCGCGCCTTCCAGCAGCAGTTCCCCGCCATCGGGCTGATAGGCCCCTGTCAAAATCTTGATCAGCGTTGATTTGCCCGTGCCGTTTTCGCCCAGCAGCGCATGCACCTCACCCAGATGGACCGCGAAATCCACCCCGTCCAGCGCGCGGTGCTGGCCAAAGACCTTGACGATGCCGCGCGCCTCTAACACCGGCGCTGTTGTGCTGTCTGACATGACCAATGCCCCCTCATTCCGCGTCTTCAATGTCCAGTTTTCTTGCAAACAAAGCAATCAGCCGGGCAGGGGACAGGCCCCCCGCCCGGCCTTGGTCCTGGGGGGGGAACTAGTATCCAAGACCTTTGCGGCGGTCGTATTCGCCCTGCGGATCATCCGCTGGGGTATACAACTTTGATTCCGTGATGATGAACTTTTCCGGCACCGTGCCCGCATCCCAATAGGCCGCCAGCGCATCAAACGCCGGGCCTGCCATGTTTGGTGTCAGCTCAACTGTCGCATTCGCCTCACCTGCCACCATGGCCGCAAAAATATCTGGCACAGCGTCGATCGACACCACCAGAATGTCCTTGCCCGGTGTCAGGCCCGCATCCTTGATCGCCTGGTTGGCACCCACCGCCATGTCATCATTATGCGCATAAACCGCACAGATATTGGCCCCGCCACCTTCGGCCTTAAGGAACCCTTCCATCACTTCCTTGCCTTTGGCACGCGTGAAATCGCCCGTCTGGCTGCGGATGATCGACAGGTTGGCATGGCCTGCCAGCGCCTCTTCAAAGCCCTGCTTGCGGTTGATCGCGGGCGATGATCCCACCGTGCCCTGCAACTCCACCACGTTGCACGGCGCATCGGCCACCGCACCCATCAGCCATTCGCCTGCAACCCGGCCTTCCTTGACCTGATCGGAAGCAACAGATGTCAGATACAGGTCTTGCGACGCCTCAATCCCCCGGTCCAGCAGCACCACCGGAATCCCCGCTTCCTGTGCTGCGGTCAGCACTTCTTCCCAGCCGGTGGCCACAACCGGGGCCACCAGAATGGCATCCACGCCCTGCGCAATAAAGCCACGGATCGCCGTGATCTGGTTTTCCTGCTTTTGCTGCGCATCGGCAAATTTCAGGTCAATCCCCAGGTCTGCCGCCAGCGCCTTGGTCACACTGGTTTCAGCAGCGCGCCAGCCGGATTCCGACCCGATCTGCGAAAACCCAATGATTTTGCCTTCCAGACCTTCAGCATAAGCAGCCTACAGCAAAAGCCCAGCCAGTCCCGCGCCAAGCGCGAGAGTCGTGATAAGTTTCATGTTTTCCTCCCAGCGGAAATTTTTGCCACTCTGCTCAGGTGGCTGAAGTCAGGCTATGAAAAGTAATACTATATGTAAGAAATTCCTGAAGGCCGCAGGGTGGTGGCCCGTCGCCACAACGCTGCACCTGCGTTCCCCACGGCTTTTTCCGTTTGATTTTCCCAGCATCCCATCCCGCTGCATCGCAGCAATTCACGCTTGCAAGGCTGGCCTTGTCAGCTCAGGGCAAAGTCAAACTGCATCCGGTGCAGGTATATTTCGCTCGGTTCCAGCCGCGCCTGCGGGAAATGCGGCCGGTTCGGCGAATCAGGGAAACGCTGGGTTTCCACCGCAAAGCCGGCAAAGCGCGGATAGCGCGCGCCTGCCTTGCCCGGCCCGCCGTTGAAATGCGCGCCCGTATACAACTGCACCCCCGGTTCCGTCGTGCGCAGCCGCATGCTGCGGCCTGAAGTATGGTCCACCGCCATCAGGCAAGGGCGCAGGCCATCAGCACCCAAGGGGGCCGTCAGGCACAGGTTATGGTCAAACCCGCCCGCACCCGGCAACGCATCCCCAATCGCACGCACCGTGCGAAAATCAAACGCCGTGCCTGCTACCGCGCGCACTTCACCCGTCGGGATCAGGCTTGCATCAACCGGCAGATAGAACCCGGCTTCCAGTTGCAACTGATGCCCCAGCACATCCCCCGCGCCTTGCCCGGCAAGGTTGAAATAGGCGTGGTTCACCAGGTTCACCACCGTTGGCGCATCCGTGGTCGCCGTCATCTCAATCAGCAGCCCCAGGCCCGAAATCCGGTATGTCACCCGCGCCACCATCGTGCCGGGAAAGCCCATCTCACCATCCGGCGAGGTGGTGGCAAAGGTCACATGATCCGCTGCGTGGCTTTCAATCTCCCAGACCTTCAGGTCAAACCCCGCCGCCCCGCCATGCAGATGCTGCACCCCTTCGTTCCGGTCCACCTGCACCGCCCGGCCATCCAGCACGAACCGCCCGCCCGCAATCCGGTTGGCATAGCGCCCGCAGGTTGCCCCCAGATAGGCCCCATGTGTCAGCCACCCGGCCAGATCATCCTGCCCCAGCACGATATCCGCCAGCACGCCCTTGGCATCCGGCACCCACAATTCCGCCAGCCGCGCGCCCAGTGTCAGCAGCTTTACCCGCAGGCCCCCGCCCGTCAGCGTAACCGCCCGCACCTCAAACCCGCCAACCTGCCCGATGCTTGCAACCTCAGCCACGGCCTACTCCGCCCAATCTTGCGGCAGCAGCGCTGCGGGCATGTTCTGATAGGCCACAGGCCGCAGCCAGCGGCGAATAGACATTGTCCCCACCGACGTCGCGCCAAAGTTGGTGGACGCCGGATAAGGCCCGCCATGCACCTGCGCATCCACCACCTCCACCCCGGTCGGAAAGCCGTTGGCCAGCACCCGGCCCGCCTTGCGTTCCAACACTGGCATCAGTGCGCGGCCAAGGGCGGTATCGCCGTCATCCAGATGCAACGTGCAGGTCAACTGCCCCTGCAGGCTCTGCGCAATCTTGTGCATTTCAGCCGCATGTCGCACGCGGATGATCAGGCCAAGCGGGCCGAACACCTCTTCCGCCAGCATGTGATCAGCCAGCCAATCCGCCCCTGACACCTCAAACAGATAGGGCGTGGCATTGCGCAGATCACAGGTGGTCGTCAGCACCGCCCGCACGCCACTGCCCGCCGCAATCCTGTCACGCCCCGCGCGAAAGGCCTGCGCCATGCCATCCGTCAGCATGGTCTGCGCGCCCACCGCCCCCAACGCCACCTTGGCCGCGTTCACGAACGCATCCGCCTCCGGCCCGTCAATCACCACGGCAATACCGGGGTTGGTGCAAAACTGCCCCGCCCCCATGGTCAGCGATCCCGCCCAGCCCTTGGCAATCGCCTCACCCCGTGCGGCCAGCGCCGCTGGCAGCAGGAACATCGGGTTGACCGACCCCAATTCGCCAAAGAACGGAATGGGTTCTGGCCTGCCCGCGCACAGGTTGAACAGCGCCCGCCCCCCGGTAAGTGACCCCGTAAACCCCACCGCCTTGATCAACGGATGCTGCACCAGCGCCTCACCAACATCCCGCTTGCCCCCCTGCACAAGGCTGAAGGTGCCCGCTGGCATACCACAAGCCCGGATCGCCGCATCAATCGCCTGCGCCACCACCTCACCCGTGCCGGGATGGGCCGAATGGCCCTTGACCACCACCGGGCAACCCGCCGCCAGCGCCGATGCCGTATCCCCACCCGCGACCGAAAAGGCCAGCGGAAAGTTTGATGCACCAAACACCGCCACCGGGCCAATGGGCCGCTGGATCAGCTTGATATCCGCGCGGGGCAGGGGCGTATGGTCGGGCAGGGCCGCATCATGGCGGCGGTCAAGCCATGCGTCCTTCAGGATATGGCTGGCGAACAGGCGCAACTGCATGGTCGTGCGCCCACGCTCGCCTTCCAGCCGCGCCACCGGAAGCCCGGTTTCCTGCGTGCCAATCTCGGTGATGGCCGCGCCACGCGCCTCGATTTCGTCAGCGATGCGGTTCAGAAACGCGGCACGGGCGGCGCGGGACATCGCGGCATAGGCTGGAAAGGCCGCCTCGGCCGCGCGGCAGGCCGCATCGACATGCGCAGGCGTGCCCACCGCGAACCGGTGCACCGGACCCTGCGCCGGGGCGGATGCGAAAGTCTGGTCACTGGGCACCCAGTCGCCTGCAATCAGATGTTTGCCGGTCAGCATGATCATGTCCTTTTCAGAAATCAAAAGCGTCGGTGACACTGCGTTCGCCCAGTGTCATGGCATCGGCCACATGCACCATCGGGGCCAGATCAACCTCGGATGCCCTGTTGCGCACAAGGTCTGCCATGCGGGCATAAAGCGCGGGGTATTCTCCCATGATGGTGTTTTCACCGGCCACCGGCGCGCCATCAATTTCCAGCACATTGCCGCCCATCCGCAGATCAAGCTTCCCAGCGCTGGTTTCCACTGCGATATCCCACGTCTGCGGGCCTTCCTGACGCCAGTCAAAATCCGCTGTGACATTGCCCGAAAAGGTCAGTTGTGCGGCAATCGGCGTCTGCCGGTTTTCCGGAAAGGTCAGGGTAGCCTTGGTCAGATGCACAGGGGCTGGCAGGATCTCCGTCAGGATCGACAGGGCATTGATGCCGGGGTCAAACACGCCCATGCCACCCGGTTCAAACACCCAATCCTGCCCCGGATGCCATTTGCGCACATCCTCGCGCCAGGTAATATGTGCAGACATAATATCCTTGTCCGCCAGCCAGACC
>JAYUZO010000149.1:0-3879 GCA_043751715.1 Rhodobacterales bacterium
TGGGCGTGGATTCGGTCTGGATGAACATTTTCTATCTCCGACAGTTATCGTCGGATATGCGCCCTTGGGGGCGAAGTGTCAAGGTTTGGAATGATTCTAAGGCGCGGGTTGGGCAGGTGGTGCCGCACAGCCATGCAGCGGATGGCGCGGTGACGCGGTTGGTCGATTTGGGGGGCGTTCGTTTTTTTCCCAACGGTTCAGGCGCGCGATATGGTGTGGGGGCGGTGGTGATGGGGCCACGCATGCCTGACTGTGCGGCGGGGCCGTGCGATGCAGGCGTTCTGCCGGGGCTGTGCGGGTTGGAAATGCGGGATGGTCGGCCCTTGCTGTGCAGCATTGCGGGGATCGGTCTATCGCAGCCTGCGCCGTCCCGCAGTGGTCACATAACCCTTCACACCGAACCGTCACCCGCCTCGCCGCCCTGCCATCCGGCGTCAAGCGTGAACCCGATCCGGCGTGCGGGCACCTCTGGCGCGGCTTTCGGCACAGCGCGCAGCACCACGGACAGCTGGCTGACATGCTGGATCAGCTGGGTTTTCAGCCCGTCCTCATCGCGACCATAAAAGGACAGGATATCGGGGTCCATGAACCCCACGCCTTCAATCCGCACCACCCCCGCCTCACCGCCGGCGAATCCCATCGCCGCCTCATGGCCCGCGTCCAGTTGCGCCTCAAAGTTGCGGATGTAGTGGACCAGCCGCGCATAGGCGATTGCCGCAGGGCCTGCAGGTGGGGCCGCAGGGGCTGCGTCTTTGGTCTTTTTCACGGGGGTCATACGGTTTGCCATTGGTTGCGGCCATCGGCGTCAAGGTGGCGCGAAACAAGGCCGCGCTGCAAGAGGCAGTTCAGATGCGCCACCGCCTCCACAATCGCCAGCCCGTATTCTGCCCCGCCAATCTCGCGCTTGAACAGCGTCAGCATGCAGTCATGCGCCGTGGCGGGCCTGCGCAGAAATGCAATCAGCCGCCCCAGCGCTTGTTCGTGGTTGTCGATCATCTGCATCAGCCGCAAGGGCAGCCCGGTAAACGGCAGCTTGTGCCCCGGCAGGATCAGCTGCGCGTCAGTTGCCAGCCCCTGAAATGCCGCACAGGACGCCAGCCATTCGGTCAGCGGGTCTGCCGCGGGTTCGGTCGGATAGACCCCGATATTTGCCGAAATCCCCGGCAGCAACTGATCCGCCCCCAGCACCAGATCGCCCGCCCACAGCGTGATCTGTTCCGGCGCATGGCCATGGCCCACCCGCACTGTCCAGTCGCGCCCGCCTGCGCGCAACACATCGCCTTCCTGCAGCCGCGTAAACCCCAGCGGCAAAGGTGCAACCACGTCGGCAAAGTTGAACGGCCGTTCACTGATGCGCCGCGCCAGCATATCGCCCGGCATCCCCGCCGCCCGCATGAACGCTACCGCCTGCGCCGGGGCCACCGCCTGCACATCCAGCACCAGCATCCGCGCATACAGCCATGCCGTGCGCGTGGTCAGCAGGTCTGCCCCGCGCGCCTGAAACCAGCCCGCCATGCCGATGTGATCGGGGTGGTGATGCGTCGCAATCACGCGCGCCACAGGCCGCCCGCCCAACGGCCCGGCCAGTAGCCCCTCCCAGATCGCCACGGACCGCGCGCTGAACAGCCCGGTATCCACCACCGTCCACGCGTCACCATCATCCAGCGCATAGACATTCACATGGTCCAGCGCCATCGGCAGCGGCAGGCGCATCCACAAAATACCGTCTGCCACCTCGACCGCAGCACCTTCGGCCGGCGCCTGTTCAAACGGGTACCGGATCCCGTCCATCAGGCCGCAAGATCAGCAGCTGTCAGCACCATCAGATCCGCAGCCCCCGCCCGTGCCTGCGCCAAAAGCCCCGCCACCTCGGGCAGTTGCCGCAAAATCGCAATCCGCGCAATCGGCAGCCGCCCCTTGTCCACCATGGCCGCCGCCAGGTGGAAATGCCCGCCCAGCACCCGCGCAAACGCCCGCAGATACGGCACAGCGCCAGCAAACCGGTCAGCCATATCCTGCCCCACCAGCATATCCGTCGCCTCGCGCAGCGCCTCGGCCGCGTTCCACACGTCGGTCGCAAGGTCCGGATGGGTTGCGCGCGCCGCCTGCGCCCCGGCCTGCACCTCGGCAATCAGCCGGAACGCCGCATCGCCGTTATCCATCATCTTGCGGCCTGTCAGGTCCATTGCCTGAATGCCGTTGGTGCCTTCATAGATGCTGGTCACCCGCACATCGCGCGCATATTGCGCCGCCCCCGTCTCCTCGATGAACCCCATGCCGCCATGCACCTGAATGCCCATCTGCGCCACATCGCAGCCCACATCCGTGCCAAACGCCTTGGCAATCGGTGTCAGAAACGCCGCCCGTGCCTGCCAGTCTGCCGCCCCCGTGGCCGCCGCCATATCAATCGCCACCGCACAGGACAGCGCAATTGCCCGCGCTGAAAACGTATCCGCCCGCATCCCTGCCAGCATGCGCCGCACATCCGCATGGTCGATAATCGCCCCACCGCCCTGCTGCCGCCCTGCCGCATAGGCCAGTGCCTGCTGCAACGCCGCCTCTGCCACCCCCACGCCCTGCACACCCACACCCAGCCGCGCGTTGTTCATCATGGTAAACATCGCCGCCATCCCCCGGTGTTCCGCCCCCACCAGCCAGCCTGTCGCCCCGTCATACTGCATCACCGCCGTCGGTGATCCGTGCAGGCCCAGCTTATGCTCCAGACTGACCACCTTCAGCGCATTGCGCACCCCCGGCCTGCCCGCTGCATCCGGGATCAGCTTTGGCACCAGAAACAGGCTGATGCCCTTGACCCCTTCAGGTGCATCCGGCAGCCGTGCCAGCACCAGATGGCAGATGTTTTCGCTGAAATCATCATCGGCCCAGGTGATGTAAATCTTTTGCCCCGTCACCGCATAGGTGCCATCGCCATTCGGTTCGGCCTTTGACCGTAGCGCTGCCATATCACTGCCCGCCTGCGGTTCTGTCAGGTTCATTGTGCCCGACCATTCCCCCGAAATCAGCTTTGGCAGATACAACGCCTTCAATGCGTCTGATGCGTGATGCTCCAGCGCCTCGATCTGGCCCTGCGTCAGCATTGGCTTCAGTTGCAGCGATATGCAGGCCGAAGCCATCATCTCATTCACCGCCATCGCCACCGTCTGCGGCAAACCCATGCCGCCATGCGCCTGCGGGGCCGCCATGCCGACCCAGCCACCCTCTGCAATCGCGCGAAAGCCGGCGGCAAAGCCCGGTGCCGTGCGCACCACGCCGTTTTCCAGGTGGGCCGGGTTCTTGTCACCCGGCCGCTGCAACGGGGCCAGCGTTTCTTCACACAGGCGCGCGGCCTCGGACAAGATCGCCTCGATCATGTCAGGCGTGGCATCGGCAAACCGCTCTGTCGCGGCCACAGCGGGAAACCCGGTGACAGGCGACATCAGCAAACGAAAATCGGAAAGGGGGGCGCGGTAGGGCATTCGGGCCGTCCTTGGGCATCAAGAGCTTGGCAAGGGGGATACCTCGCGCTAGTGACGCTACCAATTGCCCAAGGGCGCTCAACCCAAACGCTGCGTCATGACCGAAGTTCTGCCCCCCGATACTGCGGGTCTGGCCCGCGCCGCGCAGATTTTGCGCGATGGCGGTCTGGTGGCCTTTCCCACCGAAACGGTTTACGGCCTTGGCGGTGATGCCTGCAATGACCTTGCCGTGGCGGCGATATTTGCGGCCAAGGGGCGGCCACGGTTCAATCCGCTGATCGTGCATGTGCCGAGTGCGACAGCCGCCGAACGCTACGTCGCATTCGACGCGCTGTCAGCCAAGCTCGCAGCGGCGTTCTGGCCAGGGCCGTTGTCGCTTGTGTTGCCGCGCAGGGCTGGCAGC
>JAYUZO010000150.1:0-8679 GCA_043751715.1 Rhodobacterales bacterium
TAATCCTTTGACCGCTGATCCGTGTTTTCAATCATCAACTGAATCGGCGTGCCCGTCGTGCGCCCCTCAAAGGTGCCAGACAGGATGCGCACGGCGTCAGGTTCCTTGCGCTGCGTGGTGAACTTGTTCTGCCCCGGTTTGCGCGCATCCAGAAACGGCTGCAGATCAGCCTCACTGATCGCTATCCCCGGCGGGCAGCCATCCACCGTGCAGCCAATCGCCGGCCCATGGCTTTCGCCCCAGGTAGTGACGCGAAAGATATGACCAAAGGTATTCAAGCTCATGTGCAAAAGGCTCCCAACGGGTGGGGCGGGCATAGCCTTGGCGACACACCACCTCAAGCATTTTCGCCTTGTTTGGGCCAATCCGCAATCAAGGGGTTGCAATCCGCGCCCAGACACACCTTTTAACACACGCGGGCCGGGCCCCTCTGGCGCATCTGCGGATGCGTGATGTCGGACCGCATCAAGTTTTAACCCTTGATGTCCGCCCGGCGTAAATGACCCAACCCTTTGGTGTTGAAGCCGGCGTTCATCGCAATAAAAGGCCCTGACGCGATGGATTTTCTGTTCTACGAATTCTTGTCCAAGCCCGCATGGATGTGGCTTGCGTTTCTATCAATCGTCATCACGCTGATGGTGTTTGACCTTGGTGTGCTGCACAAGGATGACCATGAGCTTGGCGTTGCCGAAAGCCTGAAACTGTCAGCCTTCTATATCTGCATCGCGATTCTGTATGGTGGCTATATCTGGTGGGCGTGGTCGAACGGCACACTGGTCACAAGTGACGGTACCAACCCGGTGGCCAGCTATTTTCAGGGCTATCTGATTGAAAAAGTGCTGTCGATCGACAACGTCTTTGTCATCTCACTGATCTTCACCTTCTTTGCCATCCCGCGCAAATATCAGTACCGCGCGCTGGTCTGGGGCATCATCGGGGTGATCGTGCTGCGCGGTATCATGATCGCGGTGGGCGCTGAACTGATCGAAAACTACGCGTGGATGACACTGGTATTTGCGGCCTTCCTGATCTTTACGGGCCTGCGCATGCTGGTCGCGACCGAGGGTGAAACCGATGTGTCAAAGAACCCCATGGTCGGGCTGGTATCTCGTTTCATGAACGTGACCAAGGACCTGCACGGGCAAAAGTTCTTTGTGCGCCAGCCGCATCCGGACACCAGCAAGATGACGCTGTTTGCCACGCCGTTGTTTGTGGCGCTGATCGTGATCAACTTTGCCGACGTGATCTTTGCGGTTGATTCGGTGCCTGCGATCTTTTTGATCACCACCGATACCTTCATTGTTTACACCGCGAATATCATGGCGATCCTTGGCCTGCGCGCGCTGTACTTTGCGCTGGCGGCACTGGTGCACCGCTTCCACTATCTGCACTATGCGCTGGCCATCGTGCTGGTGTTTATCGGGCTGAAGGGGTTCTACAGCTATTTCTTCGGCAAGTTCGATCCCTACCTTTCGTTGGCCATCACCTTTGGCATCATCGCCTCGGGCATCTTCTACAGCCTGTGGAAAACGCGCGGGGAGGATGGCGGGCAGGCCGCCAAGTAACCGCGCGCTATCAGGACCAAAAGGCCATACGCCGGGCAGTGAACACGCTGCCCGGCGTTCTGGTTTTCGGGCAGATCGCAATCGCCCTTGCGCCTGCCGCGCAAACCCATATCCTTTGCCACACCTCGGGGTGCCTGAAAGGGCTGAGATGCGAAAGCGAACCCGTCGAACCTGAACCGGATCATACCGGCGGAGGGAAGGTGCATGGGTTTCTCCATACTCCGGACCATTTCCGTCGCAACTTGGAGACTGCCTATGAAATACCTCCTTGCTGCGGGCCTTTTGTCCATTGCAACCAATGCTTTGGCCGATACCCCCGTACTAGTTGTGCTGACCTATGACAGCTTTGCCGCCGAATGGGGCCCCGGCCCTGCGGTGGAAAAGGGTTTTGAGGCCACCTGCGCCTGCGATCTGCAATTCATCACCGCCGGTGATGGGGCCGCCCTTCTGGCGCGTGTCCTGCTGGAAGGGGCCACCACTGATACTGACGTGGTCCTTGGCCTGGATACCAACCTGACAGCCGCCGCCACCGCCAGTGGCCTGTTCACCCCGCATGGCCAGACACCGGCGCTGTCCCTGCCCACCCCCTATGCCAACCCGTTGTTTTTGCCATATGATTTCGGCTGGTTTGCCTTTGTCTATGACAATACCAAACTGACCACCCCGCCCACATCCTTTGCCGAACTCGCCGCGTCCGACCTGAAAATCGTCATTCAGGACCCCCGCTCCTCTACCCCCGGCCTTGGGTTGGTGATGTGGGTCAAGGCCGCCTATGGTGACAGTGCAGGTGCGCTTTGGGCTGACCTTGCCGATAATATCGTCACCGTCACCCCCGGCTGGTCCGAAGCCTATGGCCTGTTTCTGGAAGGTGAGGCTGACATGGTGCTGTCCTACACCACCTCGCCCGCCTATCATATTGGCGCAGAAGGTGATTCCACCAAATCCGCCGCGCTGTTCACCGAAGGGCACGGCTTGCAGATTGAGGTGGCAGGCAAGCTCGCCACCACCGATCAGCCCGCCTTGGCTGATGCCTTTCTGGCCTTTCTGACCGGGCCGGATGCCCAAGGGATCATCCCCGAAACCAACTGGATGTATCCCGCCGCCATGCCGGCCGCAAACCTGCCCGCATCGTTCAGCACCCTGGTAACCCCCGGCAAAACATGGCTTTTCCCGGAATCAGACGTGCCCGCCATCCGTGATGCCGCCGTGACAGAATGGCAAGACAGCCTGTCCCGCTGACCGCAGGCCTGATCGCCCTTGGCCTTGCCCTGCTGACGCTGGGCACGGCCGGGGTCGTTATGGCAAACGGCAACGGCCTGCGCCTGTCCGACGCAGATTTCGCTGCCCTGCAGTTTACCTTGCTGCAGGCCGCACTTTCAGCACTGTTCTCTGTAGGGCTGGCAATCCCGCTGGCCCGCGCCCTTGCGCGCAGGCGATTTGCCGGGCGTGGGGTGTTGATCACCCTGCTGGGCGCACCTTTCCTGCTGCCCGTCATTGTTGCCGTTCTGGGCCTGCTGACCGTCTTTGGCCGCGCAGGCTGGGTGAATGATGCGCTGGCGCTGGCGGGCCTGCCCCCCGTTGCGATCTATGGCCTGCAAGGTGTTGTGATTGCGCATGTTTTTCTGAACCTGCCGCTGGCCACCCGGATGATCCTGCAAGGCTGGCAGGCCATTCCGGCCGAACGTTTGCGCCTTGCCGCCGCGCTGGACCTGCCGCCTGCTGCCATCTTGCGCCATCTGGAATGGCCGATGCTGCGCAACATCCTGCCCGGTGCCACCATCACCATCCTGACCATCTGCCTGACCAGTTTTGCCGTGGCGCTGACGCTTGGTGGCGGCCCCCGCGCCACCACGATTGAACTTGGCATCTATCAGGCCCTGCGCTTTGAATTCGATCTTGGCCATGCCGCAAGCCTTGCCAGCCTGCAATTTGCCATCGGTGCAACCGCCGCCTGTGTGGCATGGTCTGTTGCCCCCACATTCGGCTTTGGCGCGGGGTTGGACCGCGGATATCACCTTGCGCCAACCGGCTGGCGCCTGTGCGCCGATGCCGCCGTCATCCTGCTGGCCGCCGCCTTTTTGCTATTGCCGCTGTCGGCCATCACCCTGCGCGGCATTGGTGGCCTTGCCAACCTGCCCGCCTCGGTCTGGCCCGCCGCCCTGCGATCACTGCTGATTGCCATCCCATCGGCAATGCTTGCCACCGCTGCTGCCCTGTGTCTGGCACTTGCCGTGGCCCGTGGCGGCCTCCGCTTGCTTGATCTGTCAGCCCTGCTGCCGCTTGCGACATCCAACCTTGTGCTGGGCACTGGTCTGTTCTTGCTGCTGCAACCCGTTGTTTCGGTGGCAAAACTTGCGCTGCCCGTCACGCTGATGGTGAATGCTGCCCTTGCCCTGCCCTTTGTCTACCGCTTGATCCTGCCGCAGGCCCAGGCCCTGCACCGTGACTATGCCCGCCTGACAGCGGCCCTTGGTCTCAGCGGGTTTTCCGCCTTTGCGCTGATCACCCTGCCCCGCCTTGCGCGGCCCCTGGGCTTTGGCACCGGCGTTGCGGCGGCCCTGTCCATCGGTGATCTGGGCGTGATCGCCCTGTTTGCGGGTGAGGCACAGGCGACCTTGCCACTGGTCATCCACCGTCTGATGGGCGCTTATCGCACCGATGCCGCCGCCGCCGCAGCGCTGATCCTTGTGCTGATGGCATTCGCGCTGTTTGCGTTGTTTGATCTGGGGGGGCGTTGTGCTGCACCTGAATAACCTGACGCTGACCCAAGCCACCTTTCGCCTGCAGGCCGATTGGTCAGCGCCGCAGGGGCAGACCGTGGCCATCATCGGGCCATCGGGTGCTGGCAAATCCACCCTGCTGATGGCTATTGCCGGATTTCTGGCCCCCTCAGCGGGCCGCATTCTGTGGGGGGGGCAGGATCTGGCCGCCGTGGCCCCCGGCCAGCGCCCCATCAGCATCCTGTTTCAGGACCAGAACCTGTTTCCCCATCTGACCATCGCCCGCAACCTTGGCCTTGGCTTGAACCCCCGCCTGCGCCTGTCTGTTGCCGAGTGGGCGCAGGTGGATGCCGTGCTTGACCGGGTAGGTCTGGGCGGCATGGGCAACCGCCGCCCCGCCGAATTGTCTGGCGGCCAGCAGGGGCGCGCAGCCCTTGCCCGCGCCTTGTTGCGTGCCAAACCATTGCTGTTGCTGGATGAACCCTTTGCCGCCCTTGGCCCCGCCCTGAAGGCCGATATGCTGGCCCTGGTTTCCGAGGTTGTCACTGAAACGCGGGCCACGCTGCTGATGGTCACGCATGACCCCGATGATGCCCGCCGCCATGCCGCTTTGACCGTGGTGGTTGACGGCGGCACGGCGCACCCGCCACAGCCTACGGCTGATCTGTTTGCCAACCCTACGCCGGAATTGCGCGCCTATCTGGGCCAATGAAAACGCCGCCCCACAGACCGGGGCAGCGTTTCTGAAATCACGGCAAGATCAGTGGTCTTTGCGGCCCTTGACGCCGGCCCACAATTTCTTGTTTGTCAGAAACAGCAGCACGGCCAGACCCGCCAGCATCAGCACGCCGATAAAGCCTGCCTCCTTGCGCGCGTCCAGTTTTGGTTCCGCCGTCCACATCAGGAAGGCCGAGACATCCATGGAGATCTGATCCACCGTTGCAGCCGTGCCATCCGCATAGGCCACACCGTCATCATAGATCGGCGGCGGCATGGCAATCCAGCTGCCGACAATGGTCGAATGACCTTCTTCATCCTTGCATTCATCCGGCACGCCGCCGTTTGCAAAGGCTGTGTTGTAGTAGCCCTCAAAATCCGCCGGTGCGCAAGCGGGCGGGTCTTCGTACCCTGTCATCAGCGCGTGAATGTATTCAGCCCCACCCATGCCTTTGACCAGCTGATTGATCCCCGTGCCATACGGCCCGTGGAACCCCGCCCGCTTTTTCGCCATCAGGCTTAGATCAGGGGCCGCAGCCAGGTGATGCGCCGGAAAGTTGTCAGTTGCTGCCAACGGCCGGAATTCGCCCAGTTCGGGGTTGTACAGGTGGCGGTTGCTGTCCTCGTCGTACACAGTGAAATCAGCCGCGTACTGGCGCACCTGATCTTCTGGCAGCATCGGCCCGCCTTCATCCGACAGCGTGCGGATCGGCACATATTCCAACCCGTGGCAGGCTGAACACACCTCGGTATAAACCTGCAACCCGCGCTGCAGCTGCATCTGGTCATAGGTGCCGAACACACCCTCTTGGGCAAAGGCCACATCTTCAATATGCACCTTGGCCTCGGCGAATGCGCCTGTGGCGATCAGGGCCAATCCGGCGGCCCCCCAGAGCGTGGTTTTGATATTGCTCATCATCATGCTCTTTCTCATTCCGCAGGCGTCGCGACAGGGTAGTGCGACCTGAAATCCGCCTCGATCGTGGCCGGCTGCGCCTCGGGCTTTTCAATCACACCCAGCAGCGGCAGAATGACAAGGAAATAGCCAAACCAGTAGGCCGACGCGATCAGCGAAATCGTGGCATAGGGTTCCTCGGCGGGCATCGCACCCACCCACATCAGCACCACAAAGTCGATGCACAGCAGGGCAAACCACCATTTGAACATCGGGCGATACCGGCCCGACCGCACGCTTGATGTGTCCAGCCAGGGGGCCGCTGCCATCACGGCAATCGCCCCGAACATCGCCAGCACGCCAAAGAACTTGGCATCGATGATGCCGAAAGACAGCCAGTTGGCCGCAATCACCACCCAGACATCCGCCGTGAACGCCCGCAGAATGGCGTAGAACGGCAGGAAGTACCATTCCGGCACAATGTGCGCAGGCGTGCTCAGCGGGTTCGCCTCAACGTAGTTATCGGGGTGGCCAAGGTAGTTGGGCATGAACCCCACCACCGCAAAGAACACCGCCAGAATGATCGCAAGTGCGAACAGGTCCTTGATCACGAAATACGGCCAGAACGGCAGGGTATCACGCTCGGCCTCTTCCTTGCTGGTGCGGCGCACTTCAACACCGGTCGGGTTGTTGTTGCCCGTGGTGTGGAACGCCCAGATATGCACCGCCACAAGGCCCGCAATCACGAAGGGCAACAGGTAATGCAGACTGAAGAACCGGTTCAGCGTGGCATTGTCCACGGCTGGCCCGCCCAGCAGCCATTCCTGCAGGGTTGGCCCCACACCCGGAATGGCGCCGAACAGACCGGTAATCACCGTGGCACCCCAGAATGACATCTGGCCCCATGGCAGCACATAGCCCATGAAGGCGGTCGCCATCATCGCAAGGTAGATCAGCATGCCGATGATCCATGTCACCTCACGCGGGGCCTTGTAGCTGCCGTAATACAGGCCGCGGAAGATATGCAGATAGACCGCAAAGAAGAACAGCGATGCACCGTTCATGTGAATATAGCGGATCATGTGCCCGCCGTTCACGTTGCGCATGATATGTTCGATCGATGCAAACGCCTGATCAACATGCGGCGTGTAATGCATGGCCAGAACAATGCCGGTGACAATCTGCAAGACAAGGCAGAACGTCAGCACAATGCCCCAGATCCACATCCAGTTCAGGTTGCGCGGCGTGGGAATTGTCAGCGTGTCATACAACAGCCCCGCAATCGGCAGGCGGCGGTAAAGCCAGCGTTCGCCGTCGGATTTGGGCTCGTAATGGTCGTGTGGGATGCCAGCCATGTTCTTGTCCTTACCCCAGCTTCAATGTTGTTTCGTTTTCGAATACGGCCACAGGCACCGGCAGATTGCGCGGTGCCGGGCCTTTGCGAATGCGCCCGGCCGTATCGTAGTGTGACCCATGGCACGGGCAGAACCAGCCGCCAAAATCGCCCGCATCGCCCAACGGCACGCAGCCAAGGTGCGTGCACACGCCAACCATGACCAGCCATTCGCCCGCCGCATCCAGCGAACGGTTCTGATCGGACGCATCCGATTCAGCGTTGATGTTGCCGTTCTCGGCCAACTGATCGGGCAGCGTTGTCAGATCTACCGCGCGCGCCACCTCAATCTCTTCGGGCGTGCGGCGGCGGATGAACACGGGCTTGCCCAACCATTTCACCGTCAGCTGCGTGCCGGGTTCAACACCGCCCACATCCACGAAAATGGACGCAAGCGCCTGCACATCTGCCGAAGGGTTCATCTGGTTGACCAATGGCCACACGGCCGCACCGGCAACAACTGCACTTGCACCTGCGGTGGCGTAGTACAAAAAGTCGCGCCGGGTGCCTGCGTTTTCATCTGCGTGGGACACGAATTTTCTCCATTCCACAGCCCTGCTTCGGGCCAATCTTACTTGGCCACACTGTCCTGCGGCCTTGCTGCTGCGGCTTTTAGCCAACCACGGGGGCGGCGTCCAGCAAACAATGGCCGCACCCTATCGCACCGAAGCTTTACAATTGCCTACGGACTTCCTTTGATTGTTCACCGCCATTGCCGTTACCCGAGTCTGGCATGTTCGGCCAATGGTTCAACCCACTGCGACAGAACGTAGCGCCGCATCAGCCGATGGGACCTGATCCCTGCATCGACGGCCGCGCGGCAAAGCCATCAGCCCAGTTGGCCAGTTTTGGCCGCCCCACCCGCCAGTTCTGCGCGCCCAGCCGGAAATCCACATACCCCAAGGCCGCGCCCAATGCGATATGCCCCATATCCGGGCAACCGGTGCGCGCCGCCGTCAGATGATCTTGCCAATCCGATTCCAGCATGTTCAGCGCGCGGGCGATCTTGGCCCATTGCGCATCTATCCACGGCTGAAACCGCAGGCCTTCGGGCCGCAGCCGCCCTTCGTAAACCATCAGCAGGGCCGCATCCAATATGCCATCCGCCGTGGATTCCAGCACCAGCGTGCGCCACAACGCATCCCCCGCCGGATAGGCACCCGCGCCCGCCAGACCATCCAGATACCGGCAGATCACCCGGCTGTCATACAACGCACCATGCACAGTGACCAAGGTTGGCACCTTGCCCAGCGGGTTTTCCACCAAAGGCAGTGACCCCGGTTCCAGCGGCGTGCCCGACGCCATGATTCGCTCTACCCGGTCATGCAACCCCGCCTCATGGATCAGCACGGTAACCTTGCGCACATAGGGCGAGGTGGGGGAGTAGTA